>DASPTN010000112.1:0-7693 GCA_035623395.1 Gemmatimonadales bacterium
GAGTGGATTGGAGACAGCCTCCAGGCCACTATCCAGCACTACGTCAAGGAGACCGCGACGACGAAGGCGGCAGCTGCTCAGCACCTGCTCAAGGCTTTCGGAGAGGCGGCTCCGTCAGCGGAACCGCCAGCCAACCGCGACCCGGCGGCTGGGCCGGAAAACAGCGAGGCCGCAAGTCGTTGACTTGCGGCCTCTTGGGGGAGTTGCCCCTCCTGGGATCGAACCAGGACTCTCCTGATCCAGAGTCAGGCGTGTTGCCAATTACACCAAGGGGCAGTGAAACCAGTTACGAGTTCCGAAGACGCCAAGTTGCGAGTCAAGCCAAGACAATGCAAGAAACCAGTGGAGCTGAGGGGGCTCGAACCCCTGACCTCCTGGGTGCGATCCAGGCGCTCTCCCAGCTGAGCTACAGCCCCATGCGGTCGAGAAACCTAGCCGGGGCCCGCCGTTCCCTCAACCCGAACCCGCGCCCGCCTGCCGCTCGGCCAGGGGACTCAATCGGCGTACGGGATCTCCACCTCGAGCCCGTCCTTGGCCACCACCGTCTCCGGGAACACCGCCCGCGCTTCGTCGAGCAGCGCCGCAGGGTCGCGTGAGTAGCGTGCCGACAGGTGGGTCAGCACCAGCCGCCGGGCGCCCGCCTGCCTCGCCACCTCGGCCGCCTCCCGCGCGGTCGCGTGCGCCGTCTCCCTGGCGCGGTCCTTCTCCTCGTCGCCGAACGTCGCCTCGTGCACCAGCATGTCGGCCCCGCGCGCCGCCTCGATCGTGGCCGCGCACGGTCGCGTGTCCCCCGAATAGACCAGGCTCCGGCCCGGCCGCGGCGCGCCGACGATGGTGTCCGCCGCGACCTCACGCCCGTCGTCCAGTCGCACGGGCTGGCCGCGCTGCAGCTTGCCCCACAGCGGCCCCTCGGGCACCCCCAGCTCCCGCGCACGGTCGGGGTTGAAGCGTCCGAGCCGATCCTGCTCCACGAGCGCATAGCCCACCGCTCCGCCGCCGTGCTCGACGCCGAACACCCGCAGCTCGTAGCCGTCGCGCGACAGCACCTGTCCGGGCTCGACCTCCACGATCTCGACCGGGAACACCGGCCGCTCCACGCCCAGCGCCAGCGCCTGGCCCAGCAGCTTCGCCGCGCCCCGGGGACCGAACAGCCGCATCGGCTCGGTCCGGCCCTGGAGACCCAGGGTGCGCACCAGCCCGATGATGCCGAGGTAGTGGTCGCCGTGGAAGTGCGTGAAGAACACCTCGTCGAGGGCGAACGTCACGCCGTAGCGCATCATCTGGCGCTGCGTCCCCTCGCCGCACTCGAACAGCAGCGTCTCGCCTTCGCGCGTCAGCACCAGGGCGCTGACGTTCCGCTCGGCCGTCGGCCGCGCCGCCGATGTGCCCAGGAACAGGAGCTTCAGCAAGCTAGAACACGTGCACGTTGACGTAGCGGCCCGGGTTGGCCTTGAGGTCGGTCAGCAGGGCGGTCAGCGCCACGCTGGCGGCGTGCAGGTCGCTCACCAGGGTGGTGTCGTTCACGAGCCGCCCCATCGAGCCGCGGCCGCCGTTGACCTTCAGCAGGATCGAGTCCAGCGCGGCGCCAGTGTGCTGCAGCGTGGCGGTCATCTGCGTCAGGTTGCGGGTGGCGTCGCGCAGGTTGTCCACCGTCTGCTGGGTCGAGCTGCTGCCCACCAGCAGGTCGAGGCGCTGCAGCAGCTCCCGCAGCGCGAGCAACGCATGCGCGGCCTCGTCGGAGGGCGCCTGCGCGGCGGCTCCGATCTGGCCGACCGCCCGCCGCGTGTCCACCAGCAGGTCATGAAGCTCCGCGGCGTTCTGCGGCGAGAGGAACTGGCCGGCGTTGCTCAGCGCCTGCCGCCCGGGTCCGGTGAGGCCGGAGACCAGCTCCGCCACGCTCTGCTCCCGCTCGCCAGGGATGACGGCACCCGCGGCCAGCGGCTGGGCCGCGGCGCCCGGGTCGTAGTCGAGGTACTGCGCCCCGAACAGGTCGAGCGAGCGCACCACGGCTCGCGCGTCGCTCCGCGGCCGCTGTCCGCCCTTGAGGTCCATCAGCACCAGGACCTGGCCGGGCCTGAGGAGCCGGATGTCCTTGATCTGGCCCACGGCGACGCCCGAGGTGCGGATGGGATCGCCGACCTTGAGGCCGGCCACGTCGGAGAAGGTCGTCTCCACCATCTCGCCGCTGCGGATGGACTTGCCGCGGAGCCAGATCATCCCGAAGACGAAGATCAGCACCGCGACGATGATGAAGACGCCGACCGCCGCCTCCCGCCGATAGCGCAGCTCCATCAGCCCTCCGTCGCGAACTGCACGTCGCGCTCCAGGAACTCGCGCACCACGCTGTCCTTCGCCGCCATGAACTCCTCCGCCGTTCCCACCGCCCGGATCCGGCCGTTGTGCAGCAGCGCGATGCGGTCTGCCACCCGGAACGACCCGCGCACGTCGTGGCTCACCACCACGCTGGTGGCGTGCAGCTCCTTCTGCAGCCGCTCGATCAGCGCGTCCATCGCGTCGGCGTTGACCGGATCGAGGCCCGACGTGGGCTCGTCGTACAGAAGATACTTGGGCCTTCCGGCGATCGCGCGCGCGATGCCGACGCGCTTGCGCATCCCGCCCGACAGCTCCGCCGGCATCAGCTTCCCCACGTCGTCGGCGAGGTTCACCAGGTGCAGGCACTCGGCCACCCGGCGCCGGCAGAAGTCGCGGTCGCCGTAGCAGGCGTCGTCGGTGATGCCGAGCCGGATGTTCTCGTAGACCGTCATCGAGTCGAACAGCGCGCCCGTCTGGAACGCGTAGCCGATCCGGCCGCGCAGCGCCGCGAGCTGCCTCCGGTCGAGCCGGGGCACCGACTCGCCGTCCACGATCACGTCCCCGATGTCCGGCCGCATCAGCCCGATGATGTGCTTGAGGAGCACGCTCTTGCCCGTCCCCGACGGGCCGAGCAGGGCCACCGTCTCACCGTCGGCGACGGAGAAGTCCACGCCGTCCAGCACCACGTGCCGGCCGAACTTCTTGTGGACGTTGCGCAGCTCGATCACGGCTAGAGCAGCAGCTTCGCGAGCACGAGATCGAGCAGCAGGATCAGCACGCAGGAGGCCACCACCGCGGTGGTGGTCGCCCGTCCCACGCCCTCCGCGCCCTCCTGCGCCTCGAAGCCGACGTAGCAGGGGATGAGCGTGACCACCGCGCCGAACGCCTCCGCCTTGATCACCGAGTACCACAGGTCGAAGGTGCGGAAGAAGCGCTGGGTCCCGTACGCGTAGTCGGCGTAGGTGATGTGGATCGACTGCTTCGCCGCCAGGAACCCGCTCACCATGCCCGTCGCGTCGGACACCACGACCAGCGCCGGCAGCATGACGAGTCCGGCGAGCACGCGCGGCAGCAGCAGGTGCGACGCCGGGTTCCGGCCCAGCGACTCCAGCGCGTCGATCTGCTCGGTGACCCGCATCGTCCCCAGTTCGGCCGCGTACCGGGCGCCGATGCGGCCGGCCAGCAGGAGGCCGGTCATCACCGGCCCGAGCTCGAGGATGATGCTCTCGGCGATGACCGCACCGAGCAGGTAGAGCGGGATGCTGCCGGTGAACTGGTATCCGGCCTGGAACGACGTCACGCCGCCGGCGAACGCCGAGGTGAGCATGACGATCGCCAGGCTGCCGTACCCGACGTGCTGGCACTGCTCGATCGTGCGGGGGAGCCAGGCCCGCCACTCCGGCAGGGCGCGCACCAGCTCGACGACCATCATCCCGAACCGCCCCACGTTCTCCAGCGCCGACAGCACCGGACGCGCCACGGCGCGCGCCGCGTTGACGGGAACGGGAAGCTCGGAGGTGGTGGTGAGCTGGTCCATGGGTGCAGGGTGTAGGGTGTCGAGCGCGAGGGTGTCGGCGCGAGGGCCTCCCTGCACCCTCACACCCTACACCCGGCTTATATTCTCACCCTCCGTGCCCCGACAGTCCACCCCGAAGAACGCCACCGCGTTCAGGCGTCGCCTCCTCGCCTGGTTCCGCACCGCGGGCCGCGACCTGCCATGGCGCCGCACGCGCGACCCGTATCGCGTCCTGGTGTCGGAGTTCATGCTCCAGCAGACGCAGGTGTCACGGGTACTCGAGTACTATCCGCGCTTTCTGCACCGCTACCCGGACCTCGAGACGCTGGCGCGGGCCCGGCCGCGCGCGGTGCGCGAGGCCTGGGAGGGCCTCGGCTACTACCGCCGCGCGACGAACCTCCACCGACTCGCACGGGAAGTGGTCCGGCGCCACGCGGGGACCGTACCCTCGGATCCCGAGGAGCTGCAGACGCTGCCCGGCGTCGGACCCTACACCGCCGGCGCCGTCGCGACGTTCGCCTACGAGAAGCCGGCGCCCGCCGTCGACACGAACGCCGCGCGCGTCCTGAAGCGGGTCTTCGGCTGCCGGACGGCAAAACGGATCCTGGCGACGGCGGTGGCTCTGCAGCCCAGGCCCGGCAAGACGGCGTGGAGCTTCAACCAGGCCCTGATGGAGCTCGGGGCCCTGGTCTGCACGGCCAGAGCCCCGAAGTGCGACGAGTGTCCGGTGCGCCGTCACTGCACCTGGTACCGGACCACCTTGTGACCACTGTCCACTTGGCGTCCGGCAACTAACCCGAATTCTGCCTCCCGCTTCCCGCCAACTCCCCGACGAGCGCCACGACCCGGTCGACCTCCTCGGGCGTGTTGTAGACGTGCGTCGACATCCGCACCCAGTGGTAGTCGTACTCAGCCACGTGCCGGACCCGCACCGCGCCACGCTCCCACAGAGCGCGGATGAGGTCGTCCGCAGTCGTCCCGGGGATCGTGAACGAGATCATCGGCGCGCGCAGCGTCGGGTCGGACGCGCTCTTGAGCTGCACGCCCGGAAAGCGGGACAGACCGTCATAGAGGCGGTCGCCGAGCCACCGGATGCGCCGTTCCACGCGCTCCGGCCCGATCAGGGTGTGGAAGTCCACCGCCGCCTGGAACCCCGCGAGCAGCGACTCGTTGATGGTGCCCTTGCGGTCGAACCGCACCGCCTTGTCCTGGAGGGCGTCCCACCCGCCGCTCACGATCGTGGGCCACAGCCGGTCCACCCAGGCCTCGCTCACGTACAGCAGCCCGCTGCCCTTCGGGGCGAGCAGCCACTTGTGCGGGCTGCTGGCGTAGAAGTCGCAGCCGAGGTCGGCGAGGTCGAACCGCAGCATGCCCGGCGGGTGGGCGCCGTCGATCGCCGTGATGATGCCGCGCTCGCGCGCCAGCGCGCACAGCTCCTTCACCGGCTGGATCAGCCCGTTCGTGAACAGCACGTGGCTGATCATCATCACCCTGGTGCGGGGACCGATCGCGCGGCGCCAGGCGTCGACGATCGCTCCGCTGCCGGCGGGCGGCACCGGCAGCGGAATCTGCGTCAGCACCAGGCTGCGTCGCCGGGCGACGGCCTGCCACGGGCACATCCCGCCGACGTGCTCATGGGTGGTCATCAGAATCTCGTCGCCGGGTGCCAGATCGAGCCCGCCGGCGATCCAGCTCATCGCCTCGGTGGTGTTGCGCGTGAACGCGAGCGTGGCAGCCGGCACGCCGAGCAGTGCGCCGACGGAGCGACGCAGGGCCTCCACGTCGACGCCCCGGGCGTCGAACACGGTCTCGAACGCCGTCATGTGTCTCACCACGGCGTCGAGCACCGCGCGCGGCGAGGCGCCGACGGTCCCGGTGTTGAGGTACACGCCGCTGGGCGAGATCAGGAACTGACTGCGGACGCTCCGCCAGTACGCTTCGTCGTCCGCGGCCGCGGGCGGCAGCGGGCGGAACGGCTCCGGCGGGCCGGCCGGCGCCGCGGCGTCCAGCCACTCCGCCCCCGGAAACGCGAACGCGGCCCCCGCCAGGGCCGCGCCGCGCACGAAGTCACGCCGGCTGGTCGTCACGGCAGCATGCGCGGCGCCTGCGCGCCGAAGTACAGCGCCACCAGGATCGCCACGCCGGTGAGCGAGCCGGCCCACGCCAGCAGGACGCGGGCTTTCTCGGCCCGGGGATCCTTGGCGCCCTTCTCGACGCTGAGGTGGGCGTAGTACGCCACCCGGTTGGCGAGCGGCGTCACCACGGCGACCGCGATGACGCCGGCCACGAGGCCGAAGCCCTGCATCAGCTCGAGCGCGGTCGTCTCGTCGGCGTGCTGGCCGACCAGCTGCATCGTCATCACGATGCCCGTGATGGTCGCCATCGCCGCGGCGGGCGCGACCAGCAGCCCCTGGACCCTGGCGAGCGTCTTCCAGGTGTGGGCCCAGGCCTCGAGGCCGGCCGCCTTGGTCACCGGCCCCCAGACCATGAACGTCATCTGGGCCCCCAGCCACACCGCGACACCGACCCAATGCAGGAAGCGCAGCATTCCGACTTACCTCCGCTTTCCAACCGCGATGAACGAGATCTCCACCCGGCCGCCCGAGACGATGCCGCTCACCGACACCGTCTCGCGCGCCGGCGGATTGGCGGGGAAGTACTCCGCGTACACGCGGTTCATCTCGTCGTAGTCGGCGATGTCGGCCAGGTACACCGTCGCCTGCACGACGTCGTCCAGCGTCAGCCCCTGCTCGGCGAACAGCGCGCGGAACGACTCCAGGATGTTGCGCGTCTCCGCCGCCGTCCGCCCCGTGGTGAGCGCGCGGGTGGAATCCGTGACGCCGATCTTCCCGGCGAAGTACCAGGTGCGGCCGACCCGGACCGCCTGGCTGTACGGGCGGTTCGGCTGCGGATGAATCGCCTGGCGCGCGGGCCAGTGGTGGGCGCAGCCCGCCACCAGCAGCGCGACCAGGAGCGGCGTGCCGTATCTCATGACTGTCCCTCCTCGGTGGCCGCGAACGCCGGCGCGATCGGGCGGCGGCCGGCGAAACCTGCGTCCAGGTCGTGCCAGTGCGCCACCCGCTCCTCGCCGAGCCGCCAGCACAGGAACACCAGCCGGCCCTCCTGGTGACCGTAGAAATCCACCAGTCCGTCCTCGAAGCGCTTCAGCAGGCACCCCACCTCGGCGAGCTCGTCGACGTAGCCGTTGATGCGCCGCGCCACCGTGTCGATCTCGCCCCGCAGCTTCAACTGCTCGGGAGACTCGCCCCACTCCGGCCGTGCGCCCGCCGCCGCCAGCTCGTAGCGCGCGACCAGGTCCTTCCACTGCGGGTGCTCGGCGACGATGTCCTGCACGATGCGCCGCACCAGCGGCAGCGCGCGATTCGCCTGCTCGACGGTGAACACCTTGATATCCGGCACGTCAGCGCGTCCCCGCGCTCGAACCGCGCGCCGCCGGCTCGCCCCACGCTCCCGGCCGGCGATCGGCACGCCCGCGCCCGGCCAGCGCCGCGTGACCGGCGCGGTAGCCCGCCTCGATGAACTCCGCCGTCCGCCCGAACGCGAAGGTCCCGTACGGATCCACGTCCGGCTCCACCAGGACGAGCGGGGGCCGGCGCTCGGCCGACCTCCACGCCGCCACGGCGCGCGCCCGCTGGCTGGCCATGACGATCGCCATGGCGCGGTCGTGGGCGGCGAGCAGCGCGGGACCCAGCAGGGTGCCGGGCGGTGGCGCGGCCGCCACGGGCCCCACGTCCACGGCGACCACGAGATCCGCCGCAGCCTGTGCGGCGACGTCGAGCGGCAGCACTTCGAGCAGCCCGCCGTCGACGAAACGGCGGCCGCCGATCCGCACCGGCGGCAGGT
>DASPTN010000113.1:0-6685 GCA_035623395.1 Gemmatimonadales bacterium
GGAGGGGGACTCGGTGGCCGTCGGCGCGTGCCGGTTCGGCGTGATCCACACGCCGGGACACTCGCCGGGCGGCGTCTGCCTCGTGGGGCACGGCATGGCGTTCGTGGGCGACACGCTGTTCGCCGGCTCCATCGGCAGGACGGACCTGCCCGGCGGCGACCTGCGGGCGCTGATCGAGGCGGTGCACCTCAAGCTGTTCGTGCTGCCGGACGAGACCGTCGTGTACTCGGGGCACGGGCCGGCGACCACCATCGGCGCCGAGAAGCGGGGCAATCCGTTCGTCCAGCTGGTGCCCGGGATCAACGCCTGCCAGAAGTGCGGCTTCCCCGTCCGTGGGAAGCCGTGGGGCTGCAAGAACCCGTGCCCGAACTGCGGGCACGTGTACCCGCTGGGGGACTGCTCCGATTGAGCGAGCGCGCGGTGGCGAGACGACGGACTTCAGGTGAATTGCCGGACGGCAAGGTGCCGTACTGTATTCCGACCTCTGATTCCTGAGCGATCTTATGGCAACGCGGATCGAGAAAGACCCTCTGGGCGACCTCGACGTCCCGGCCGACGCCCTCTACGGCGTGCAGACCGAGCGTGCGCGCCGGAACTTCCCCATCTCCGGCCTGCGGCCCCTGGCGGCGTTCGTGGACGCGGTGATCTGGATCAAGCGCGCCGCCGCGGCGACGCACAGGGAGACGGGCCGCCTGGAGGCGCGACTGGCCGACGCGATCCTGCGCGCCGCCGACGAGGTGCTCGCCGGGCAGCACCGCGACCAGTTCGTGGTGGACGTCTACCAGGCCGGAGCCGGGACGTCGCACAACATGAACTGCAACGAGGTGCTCGCGAACCGGGCCAACGAGCTGCTGGGGGCGAAGCGGGGCGAGTACAAGCCCGTCCACCCCAACGACCACGTCAACATGGCGCAGAGCACCAACGACGTGATCCCGACGGCGATCCGCCTGGCGGCGCTGGCGCGGCTCGAGCCGCTGCTCGGCGCGCTCGACGCGCTGGCCGGCGCGCTCGAGGCGAAGGGCCGCGAGTTCGACGGCATCGTGAAGTCAGGCCGCACCCACCTCCAGGACGCCACGCCGATCCGGCTCGGGCAGGAGTTCGCCGCGTACGGCCACACGATCGCGCGCCACCGCGCCCGGCTCGCGCGCGCGGCCGACGACCTCAGGGACCTGGGCATCGGCGGCACCGCCGTCGGTACCGGGCTCAACGCGGAGCCGCGCTACCCCGATCTGATGGTGAAGCATCTCCGCGCCCTCACGCGGCTCGACCTGAGGGTGGGCGCCGACCGCGTGCAGCTGATGCAGTCGATGGGGGACGTGGCCGCCTTCTCCGGCGCCGTGCGCGCGCTCGCGGTGGACCTCAACAAGCTCGCCAACGACCTCCGGCTGCTGGCCTCCGGCCCGCGCACCGGCCTCGCGGAGATCGCCCTGCCCGCGGTCCAGCCCGGGTCGAGCATCATGCCGGGCAAGGTGAACCCGAGCATCGCGGAGATGGTGAACCAGGTGTGCTACCAGGTGATGGGCAACGACCAGACCGTCGCGCTGGCCTGCGAGGCGGGGCAGCTCGAGCTCAACGTGATGATGCCGGTCATCGCGCACAACCTGGTGTTCGCGCTGGAGATCCTCGCCTCGGCCGTGCGGGTCCTGGCCGAGCGCTGCGTCGCCGGGATCACCGCCGACGAGGCGATGTGCGCCCAGTGGCTGGAGCGCAGCCCGGCGCTGGTGACGGCGCTGGCGCCCAAGATCGGCTACGCCGAGGCCGCGAAGCTCGCCAAGGAGTCCCTGGCCAGGGGCATGACGGTGCGGCAGCTCGTCGAGCAGAAGGGCGTGCTGAAGGGGAAGGAGCTCGACCAGGTGCTCGACTACCGGAAGATGACGGAGATCGGAGTGCCGGGATCCGAGTAGTTGCCGTCCGGCAGCTCACCCGCGTACTTGTGTCCGCTTCTCTTGCCTCTTGAGGAGGCGATGGCCGACGCGCTGAAGGTGTCCGTCCTGATCCCGGTCTACAACGAGCGCTTTCTGGTGGCGGAGTCCATCCGGCGGGTGCTCGCCGTCCGGCATCCCGCCATCCGGGAGATCGAGGTGATCGTCGTCGACGACGGGTCCACGGACGGCACGCGGGAGGTGCTGCGCGGCCTGGCCCGGGAGCATCCGGGCATCCGCTACATCGAGCAGGAGCGCAACCAGGGCAAGGGCGCGGCGCTCCGCGCCGCGATCGCCCACGCCACCGGCGACGTGTGCGTCGCGCACGACGCCGACCTGGAATACCACCCCGACGATCTCGCCAAGCTGGTGCAGCCGTTCCTCAAGGAGCAGGCCGACGCGGTGTTCGGCTCCCGGTTCCTGCCGGGCGAGTATCGCCGCGTGCTGCTGTTCTACCACAGCCTCGGCAACCGGCTGCTCACCACCCTGGTGAACCTGCTCACCAACCTCAACCTGAGCGACATGGAGACCTGCTACAAGATGGTCCGCACCAAGTTGCTCAAGTCCCTGCCGCTCCGGTACGACGACTTCCGCATCGAGCCCGAGCTCACCATCAAGCTGGCCAAGCGCGGCGCCGTCATCTTCGAGGCGCCGATCCGCTACGCCGGGCGCACCTACGCCGAGGGCAAGAAGATCGGCTGGCGCGACGGCTTCCTGGCGCTCGGCGCCATCCTGCGCGGCGCGCTGATCGACGATCTGTACCTCAACGACCCCTACGGCGCGCACATCCTCCACAGCCTCTCGCGCGCCCGCAAGTTCTCGCGCTGGATGAGCGACGTGATCCGGCCGTGGGTGGGGCGCGCGGTGCTGGAGGTGGGGGCGGGCATCGGCAACCTCACCGTCCACCTGCTGCCACGCGACCGCTACCGCGCCACCGACGTCAACCCGGACTACCTCGACTACCTGGAGAACTTCGCCGTCGGCAAGCCGTACCTCGAGGTGGCCGACCTGCGGGCCGAGGACGAGGCGGGCTTCGCGAGCCTGGCGGGCCGGTTCGACACCGTGCTGTGCCTCAACGTCCTCGAGCACCTCGACGAGCCGGTGCCGGTGCTGCGGAACTTCCGCACCGCGCTCGCGCCGGGCGGGCACGCCATCGTGCTCGTGCCGCAGGGCCCGCGGCGGTACAACTCGCTCGACCGCGCCCTCGGCCACCGGCTGCGCTACACCCGGGACCGGCTGCGCGCCGTCGCCACCGAGGCCGGCTTCGAGGTGGAGGCGCTGCTCGACTTCAACCGGGCCGCCGTGCCCGGGTGGCACGTCAACGGATGGATGCGCCGCACCAGCTTCTCCCGCATCCAGCTCAAGTTCTACGACTCGATGGTCTGGCTGGCGCGGCCCCTGGACCGGATGCTCCCCTGGCGGGGTCTGTCTCTGGTCGCGATTTGCCGGAACCCCTGACCAAGCACCGCACGGACGCATAGGCCGCCGGTCGGCTATCTCCCTGCAGCACCGCATGATACCGAGTCTCAATCCTATCGTCCTTATCTTGAGCTAATGGCTTCCTTTTTGCATATTCCGATTGCGAGGAGGGTGAATATGCGCGTTACGACTTGGGCCGAATACGGCCTCATCGTCAGCCTGCATCTCGCCAGGCGCACCGGACAGGGGCCCGTCGCGGCACGGGAGATGGCCGAAAAGGAGAAGCTGCCGGCCGACTACGTCGAGCAGATCCTCCTGCGGCTGCGTCGCGCAGGCCTCGTCGAGTCCGTCCGCGGAGCGCGGGGAGGGTATCTTCTGTCCCGTCAGCCTTCCGAGGTGACGGTCAAGGATGTCCTCGACGCCTCCGAGCACGGCACGTTCGAGGTCAACTGCGAGTGCCATCCGGTGGACTCGGAGCGGTGCACGACCGAGAGCTCCTGCGCCATCCGCCCCGTCTGGCAGCTGCTCCAGCAGCGCATCGACGAGACGCTGGGCTCGATCCGCCTCGCGGACCTGCTGCACGAGGAGTCGGAAGTCCGCTCCCTCGTCGGCAACGGAGTCGTCACGGTCTGAACGCGTCCGTGTGCAGTGCCCCGACGCGGACGCACGCTGAATAGCGATAGAATGAGTCGGCATTCTCCTGCGCAGTCATCGGGATTCCCCGACCTGAGTGCGGAGGAGCTGCAGCGGTACGCGCGGCATCTCATCCTCCCCGAGGTGGGCATCGAGGGCCAGCGTCGCCTCAAGGCGGCGCGGGTTCTCGTCGTGGGCGCCGGCGGCCTGGGCTCGCCGGCGGCCTTGTACCTCGCCGCAGCCGGCGTCGGCGTCCTGGGCCTGGTGGACTTCGATGCCGTCGAGTTTTCCAACCTTCAACGGCAGATCCTGCACGGCACGTCGGCGGTCGGCACGTCGAAGCTGGCGTCCGCCGAGCGCCGGCTGCGCGACATCAACCCCGGTGTCCGGCTGGTGCTGCACGAGGGACGGCTCTCGAGCGCCAACGCGCTCGAGGTGCTGCGGGACTACGACGTCGTGCTCGACGGCAGCGACAACTTCCCGACCCGCTACCTGGTGAACGACGCCTGCGCGCTGCTGGGGAAGCCCGACGTGTACGGCAGCATCTACCGCTTCGACGGACAGGCATCGGTGTTCTGGGCCGCGCGCGGGCCCTGCTACCGGTGCCTGTACCGCGAGCCGCCGCCGCCGGAGCTGGTGCCGTCGTGCGCCGAGGGCGGCGTGCTCGGCGTGCTTCCGGGCATCATCGGATCGCTGCAGGCGCTGGAGGCGCTGAAGCTCGTCCTCGGCACCGGCGAGACGCTGGTGGGGCGGCTGGTGCTCTTCGACGCGCTGCGGATGCGCTTCCGCGAGCTGGCGCTCGAGAAGGATCCGGACTGCCCGCTGTGCGGCACGCGGCCGACGATCCGCGAACTGATCGACTACGAGGCGTTCTGCGGCGTGGGTCCGGCCGCGCCGTCGGCGCAGGACGGGCTCGAGGTGGGCGTGCGGGCGCTCAAGGCCGACCTCGACGCGGGACGGCCCGTGGTGCTGCTCGACGTGCGCGAGCCGTTCGAGTGGGCGATCTGCCGCATCCCCGGCAGCGTCCTCATGCCGCTCGGCCAGCTGGGGGAGCGCTACGGGGAGATCGATCCGGCGGCGCCGGTCGTGACGGTGTGCCACACGGGCGTCCGCTCGCTCGACGCGGCGCGCTTCCTGAGGAGCCGCGGCATTGCGAACGCGCGCAGCCTCAAGGGCGGCGTGGCCGCGTGGGCGAGGGAGATCGATCCGCGAATGGCCACTTACTGAAGGCCCGGAAACAAGCGAGGAGGGAGCAGCAGCGCTCCCCCCTCGCAACTTGGCGTCTCGCAACTGTCCTGGCAGCAATGCCGAAGGAGGGACTCGAACCCTCACGGGCTTGCGCCCACGGCGCCCTGAACGCCGCGCGTCTACCAGTTCCACCACTTCGGCGAGGCGGCGCAAGATAGAGAGCGTCCCCCACCGCGTCAACCCTCGTCTTGACCCGTCGGAACCCTAGCTCTATCTTGGGGTTACGACGATTGTGACTCCTGCCGAGAAGCCTCGTTCGACGCCTCGGGCGCGCACCCAGCCCCGTCACCCTCGAGTCATCGCGCGGAATCCCCGCGCCAAGCACGACTACCACCTTCTGGAGACCTGGGAGGCCGGTCTGGTGCTCAAGGGGACGGAGGTGAAGGCCCTGCGCGCGGGCCGCGCCAGCCTGGTGGGTGCGTTCGCGCGGGTGCGTCACGGGGAAGTGTGGCTCGAGGCGCTGCACATCCCGCCGTACGAGGAGGGCAACCGCTACAACCACGATCCGCTGCGCACGCGCAAGCTGCTGCTGCACCGGCGCGAGATCCGACGGCTGCTCGGTGCGGTCGAGCAGAAGGGCCTGGCCCTGGTGCCCTTGGAGCTCTACTTCAAGAACTCGCACGCCAAGGTGACGATCGCGCTGGGCCGCGGGAAGAAGGAGTACGATCGCCGCGACGACCTGCGGCGTCGCGACGCCGAGCGCGAGATGGCGCGGGCGGTGCGGCGCCGGTGACGCCCGCGACGCTGCTGGTGCTGGCCGCGTGGCTCGCCGCGCCCGAGACGCTGACCGTAGCCTCGAGCCGGGGCGAGGCGCGGCTGGTGGTGCGCGAGGAGCGCGGCTGGCCGGCGATCGCCGCGCCGGAGCTCGCCGTCGCCTCGAGCATCGAGGTGGACGCGGCGCGTGACGGCGCGGTGCAGCTCCGGGTCGCGGGCCGGCGCTTCGATTTCGTGCTCGACGCCGCCTACTTCCGCTGCGGCGACGACGTGTACGCCCTGGCCGCGCCGCCCTACGTCGCGCGGGACACGCTGTTCGTCCCGCTCCAATGGGTGGTCGACCTCCTGCCGCGCCTCGTGCCCGAGCGCTACAGCTACGATCCCGAGCGTGCCACGCTCGCGGAGCTGCCGGCCGCGCCGCCGGCCGTCGCCGTCCGCGCCGCGCCCTCGTCCGCCGCCGCCGCGTCGCCCGTGCGGGTGCCGGCCGCGCCCCGCGCCTCGACCGGTGTGCGGCTGCGGCACACGATCGCCGTGGACGCCGGCCACGGGGGGCCGGACGTCGGGATGCTCGGGCCGCTCAAGGGCAGGAGGTTCCTGCGCGAGAAGGACGTCACGCTGGCGGTGGCGCGGGACCTGGCCGACGAGCTGCGGTGCCGCGGCATCGGGGTGGCGATGACGCGCACCACCGACACGCTGATCGCGCTCCGGGACCGGGGGCGCATCGCGCGCGCGGCGCACGCGGACCTGTT
>DASPTN010000114.1:0-15295 GCA_035623395.1 Gemmatimonadales bacterium
GACTATGCGATGGCGTTTCCCCGGCTCCCGCTGCCCAAGGGCGACCGGGTCGCCATCATCAGCAACGCTGGCGGTCCGGCCATCATCCTCGCGGACGCCTGCGAGTCGGCCGGACTCAGAGTGGCGGAGCTGGCGTCCGAGACCCAAGCGGCGATCCGCGCGCAGGTGCCGGAGGAGGCGGCCGTCCGCAATCCGGTCGACCTGATCGCGTCGGCCACCGCCGAGACCTTCGGCAACGTGCTCGGCCTCGTGCTGCAGGATCCCAACATCGACGCGGTGATCGTGTCCGTCGCGCCGCCGCCCCTCAAGGGACAGGCCGGCGACGTGGCGGAGGCCATCGTCCAGGCGACCGCGGCACGCCGCGACATCCCGGTGATGGCCGTGCTGCTGGGGCGCCAGGGCGTGTCGGCGGGCATGCGCAACCTGCTCCGCGCCGGGATGCCGGGTTACATCTTCCCCGAGTCGGCCGCCCGCGCGCTGGCGGCGATGAACCGCTACCGGAAGTGGCTCGAGCGGCCGGAGGGGACGGTGCAGCGGTTCCCGGCCGATGCCGCGCGGGTCGCGGCGATCATCGACCGGGCCAGGAGCGAGCGGCGGGAGAAGCTGACCGAGACGGAGGCGCTGGAGGTGCTCGAGGCCTACGGGATCCCGACCGTGCCGTGGCGATGCGCGCGCAGCGAGGACGAGGCGGTCGCGGCGGCGCGGGACGTGGGGCACCCCGTGGTCCTCAAGGTCATCAGCGGCTCCATCGTCCACAAGAGCGACGTGGGCGGCGTCGTCGTCGGGCTCGACACGGAGAGCGAGGTCCGCGAGGGATACCGCCGGATGCTGCAGCGCGTCCGCGAGCGGGCCGGGGTCAAGCCGGAAGCCGTGCTGGTCCAGCGGATGATCCCCGGCGGGCGCGAGACCATCGTCGGCTCCGCCCGCGACGAGCGGACCGGACCGCTCATCATGTTCGGTCTCGGCGGCATCGCGGTCGAGGTGCTGAAGGACGTGGTCTTCCGCGTGCATCCGCTGACCGACGTGGACGCGCGGGACATGGTCCGCGCGATCCGCGGCTACCCGTTGCTGGAAGGCGTGCGCAGCGAGCCGGCGGTGGACGTGGTGGCGCTCGAGGAGATCCTCCAGCGCGTGTCCCAGCTCGCGGGCGAGCACGAGGCCGTCCTCGACATGGACATCAATCCGCTGGTGGCTTTCCCGGACCGCGCGCTGGCCCTCGACGCCCGGTTCCGGATCGGCCCGTGACGGCGTGGCGCGGGCGGCCGGGGCCACCCGCCTTCGTATCAGAACATCGACATCGCGAGGAACGAACGGAGGTTGTCGTTGGTCGTACGCAGCCGGCTGGACAGCAGGCGGACCACTGCCCACAGCACCTTGTACGCGATGTCCCGGTTGAAGTCGAGCAGCAGCTCGAAATCGGAGCGGCTGATGGTGAGCAGGGTGCAGTCGGTGTTGGCGATCGCGTCGGTGGAGCGCTCGGAGCGGTCGAAGATCCCCATCTCGCCGAAGCAGGTGCCCGCCTTGAGGACCGCGAGCGCCTCTTCGCCGCTTCCGGGCACCACCCGGCTGATGCGGACCTCGCCCTCGGCGATGATGTACAGCCGGTTGCTCGGCTCGCCCTCCTTGAACACCGTCGCGCTGCTCCGGAACTTCTGCTCCTTGCAGATCTCGAGCACGCGCGCCAGCTCGCCCTCGTCGAGGTCGTGGAAGATGGCGGCTTGCTTCAGCAGCGCGAGGTCCATGGGTGAAGGCTGAAGCTACCGCCCGTCCCGGGGAGCAGCAAGTCGGTTCCGGAAAGGTACTTACGCCGGCGAACGTGGTCTCGTTCTCACGGGTTCCGCTGGCGCTGGCGTTCGCCTGGTTTCCCGAGGTCGGCGTGCGGCTGGGGGTCCTCGCGGCGGCGGCGGCGACCGACCTCCTGGACGGCTGGCTGGCGCGCCGGCTTGGCCCCTCCCGGCTCGGGGCTTGGATGGACCCGGTCGCCGACAAGGTCTTCATGCTGACCGCCTTCGCCGTGCTCGCCCTCTCGGGCGCGCTCGGGCCGTTCGAGGTCGCCGGCGTGCTGCTGCGGGACGTCCTGGCGCCTGCCGGGTATCTGGCCAGCGTGGTCGCGCACCGGCCGTTCCGGGTTCCGCCGGCGCGCGTCGGCGGAAAGGCCGTCACGGTGGGCCAGACGCTGACCCTGTTCGCGTGGCTGTTGGACTCGTCGTTCCTGAGGCCGCTGGCCTGGGCCACCGCCGCGATGGCGCTCTACGCGCTCGCCGACTACGGGCGCCTGGCGGTGCGCACCGCCGAGCGGACGCACTCCTGAGGAGGCTTCGAATGCGGGTGGCGATTCGACTGATGCTCGTCGCGGCGGCGTTCGTGTGCGCCGCTCCCCGTGCCCCGGCTCAGGAGTTCCAGCCGCCGTCGGGCGGTGGCCAGGGGTACGGCTCGGGCACCGGCTTCGAAATGGATCTGTTCAGCTTCTCGACGCGCGCCGGGATCGACGTGTCGCGGCCGGCGCAGTGGGTCGTGGGCTCGACCGTCGACATCGCCGAGATGTGGTCGCCTCGCGTCCGGCTGCGGCCGTCCCTCGAGGTCTCCTCGGACGGCAGCACCACCCGCCTGCACTGGTCGGGCGAGATCATCTACCGGTTCCAGCCCGACAACGCCCCGGCCATCCCCTACGTCGGCCTGGGCGTGGGTCACATGACCAACTGCGCCGGCTGCACGGACCTCTGGCCGACGGTGGTGATGGGCTTCGAGCTGCGGTTCCGGCCCGCCTTCAACTGGCTGATCGAGTACCATGCGCTGGACCGCCTCGGCCGGCACCGGTTCCTGATCGGCCTGTCGGCCCACGGTGCCGGGGGCTCCTAGGTGGCGGTGCCGACCAAGCGCATCTCGCTGCGCTGGCAGCAGGGGCTGGCCTTCGAGGGCGGCCCCGAGGGCAAGCCGCCGGTCTCCATCGATGCCGACGGCAAGACCGGTCCCGGGCCCATGGACACGCTGCTGGTGGCTCTGGCCGCGTGCACGGCCAGCGACGTGGTGTCCATCCTGGAGAAGATGCGCCTGCCGGTGCAGGCGATGACGGTGGACGTCGTCGGAGAGCGGCGAGGGGACCATCCCAAGCGCTACACCTCGATCGTGCTGACCTTCCGCGTCCGCGCGCCCGGAGCTCCCGAGGAGCGGGTGCGGCACGCCATCGACCTCTCGCTGGGGAAGTACTGCTCCGTCAACCACTCGCTCGCCGCCGACATCCAGCGACGCTATGAGTTGGTGCTGGAGGCGTAGCCCGCTCCTGCTGCTGACGGCATTCGCCGCCGTCCCAGCGCGAGCCCAGAGCCTCAGGGAAGGGCAGATATGGGGCGTCGGAGTGCTCTCCAGGCCCGCCTTCTACGGAGCGGGATTCGGCCTCGGCTGGCGCGACGAGGAGCGTGACCGGATCGCGCCCGCCCTCGCCGTGGGCGCGTTCGGTGACGGGAAGCTCGGCGTCCGAGCCGACCTCGCGTATCACTTTCTGCTCAATCCAGGCAAGGCGAGGGGCACGGCGGCCTACGGCGGCGGCGGGCTCTCCGTCGTGGTGAGGCGCGGCCACGTGGTGCCGTACGCGCTCCTGGTGCTGGGCTTCGAGGGTGCGCCGGGCGGCGTCGGCGGCACCTTCGTGGAGGTCGGTGTCGGCGGCGGGGCCCGGCTCGCGATCGGCTACCGGTGGCGGAAACACAACGCCCCGGGCCGATAGGCTCCGGGGCGCACGATGCCTGGCTGGACGCTCGCTCGGCTCAGACCACTCCGGCGGTAGCGACCGACTCGGGCCTGGACACCACCGGCTGGCAGTAGCGCTCGCCGAGGGTCCGCAGCTCGCGGACCTGGGCCGGGGTCAGCTCCTCGTACCGCTCGCCCAGGTACGCCATCGTGTCGTCGAACCAGTCCTTCCGATGCTCCTCGGCCGCCTCGAGGACTCCGCAGCGGAGGATGTGGCTGAACAGCTCGTCTCGAGCCAGCTCAAATGCCGTTGGCACAACGACTTTGCGGCGGTTACTGCGCTTCGACATCACACCTCCATTCGGGCGGGACCTCCCGCCGTCGGGCGAGAATATAAATGGCCTTCGAGGCCCGGGCAAACGTCACAGCAGGTCGGCGAACACGGTGGCGGCGGCTTCCGCCGCCCGCGCGTGGAGCGGCCGCCGTCTCCATTCGTCAGGCAAGACGCGTGCCGCCTTGGTCAGATCGGACGCGAACAGCTCTCGCATCGCCGCGCCGGTCGGCGGATCGGCGACCAGCGCGTTGAGCTCGAAGTTGCGCCGCAGCGACAGCGGATCGAGGTTGCTCGATCCCACGAGGGTCACCATGCCGTCGACGACCGCCGTCTTGGCGTGCAGCATCACGCCGGTCCACTCGTGGACCTCGGCCCCGGCGTCGAGCAGGGGCTGGTAGATGCGTCGCGCCGCCAGCCCGGCGACCGGGTGGTTGTTGCGTCCGGGCACCAGCAGCCGGACGCGAACGCCGCGGCGCGCGGCGCGGATCAGGGCGGCGAGGACTTCGCGCGGCGCGACGAAATAGGCGTCCGTCAGCTCGATGGTCTCTTCGGCGTGGTCGGCGAGCCACCGGTAGATCGCCGCCACCCGGCCGAGTCCCGGCCGGTCGCCGACCACGACCACGGCAGCCTCGCCCTTCTCGCCGGGCGGCGGCTCCTCGGGCACCGTGCTCGCCGGCTCCTCGCGCGCGCGGCGCCACATCCGCTCGAAGGCGAGCTGGAAGTCGGCCACCGCTGGTCCGCGGATCGAGACGGCGGTGTCCCGCCAGCCTCCTCCGCCGCGGTCGGACGGGGCCCAGTGGTCGGAGATGCAGATCCCGCCGACGAAGGCGACCGCGCCGTCGCACACCAGCAACTTGCGGTGGTCGCGGTGCCGCAGCCGAAGCCAGCTCCACGGCGCGAGCGGGGACAACGGGCGGAACGGACGAGCCTCGACGCGGGCGTCCTTGAGCCGCCGGGCCACCGAGCCGCCCCTCACCAGCAGGGTGCCGATCGGGTCGTAGAGCACGCGCACACGGGCGCCGCGGCCGCGCGCCTTCTCCAGGCCGGTGGTGAAGTCCCTGCCGGTGGCGTCGTCGGCGACGATGAAGTTTTCGAAGCACACGCTGCGCGTGGCCGAGCGGATGCCGGCGAGCATCGCCGGAAAGGCGAGCGCGCCGTCGCGGTGGATGCGGACCGCGTGGCCGTAGCGGAGCGGCGCGGCCGCGATCCGGGCCAGCTCGAGGAGGGCGCGCGGAGAGGCGAGAAGCGGCGACGAATTCGCCGGCGTGGCCACGCTGGATGATAGGGAGTGGCGCCGCGTGGTGCGAGTTGGCGACGGTGCGCGGCCTGGGTATGATAGACCGGAGATGACCCCCGACGACAGCTACGATCCCCGGCGCGCCGAGAAGCTGGTCGAGATGCTGCGGGCCCTCGCCCTGCGCATCATGGACCTCGATCGGCAGGGCGGGCTGCTGGGCGAGTCGTCGGCGCTGCTGCGCGCGATGGGGGACATCCGCTCCGAGCTGTTCCGTTACGAGGTGCGCCAGACGTTCGACACGCCCGAAGCGGCGGAGCACCGGCGGATCGTGAACGAGGCCAGCCGCGGCTGGTCGCCGGACGCAGACACCGAAGGCGATGAGGAGGATCCATGGCGGAAGCCGGACGGTCGGTGAAGCGGTTCTATCTCGTCCTCGGCGTGATCGCGCTCGCGGGGATCGCGCTGATCGTGCGCGCCGCGCTGAGCGGGCCGGGGGCGCCGCTGGTGATCGCCGACTGCGGCGGCCCGCCGCTGGGGGGCGTGAGCGCCGCCGGACAGGTGCTCGGTCCCGACTCGGCACCGGTGAAGATCACGGAATACGCGGATTTCGAGTGCCCGTCGTGCGCGCGGTTCGCCATTCTTACGATGCCCGACATCCAGCAGCGTCTGATCCCGACCGGCAAGCTCCGCTGGCAGTTCATGGACTTCCCGCTGCAGCAGCACGAGAACTCGCCGCTGGCCCACGTGGCCGCGGCGTGCGCCGCCGATCAGGGCCGGTTCTGGGAGATGGAGTACGCGCTGTACGCCCACCAGGACGACTGGTTCGCGGACCACCGGCCCGAGCGCAAGTTCCTGGACTACGCGCGCAGCGTCGGCCTCAACCCCGACAGCTTCCGGGTCTGCCTCACCGAGCGGCGGCACTGGCCGACGATCGAGGCGAACCGCTGCACCGGCGAGAAGCTCGGCGTGAACGGCACGCCCACGATGTACGTCAACGGGCGCGCGCTGGCCTTCACGCCGGCCTTCGACGACCTGACCCGGATCGTGGACTCGGTCGCGGCGGCGGCGCCGGGGCGGGCGCCGGCGGCCCGGAGATAGGGCGAGCGATGCGGCACCGCATGGCCGCGGCGGCCCTCGCGCTTGTGGGCCTGCTGGTGTCGACCTACCTGCTGCTCTACAAGCTCGGGGTCCTGGGGACGATCAAGTGCGTGGGCAGCGGCGGCTGCGAGCGGGTGAACACCAGCCGCTTCTCGACCCTGCTCGGCGTGCCGGTCGCGGCGTACGGCGTGGCGGGCTACGTGGTCCTGCTGGCGATCGCCCTGTTCGGGCTGCGCGAGGACCAGGTCGCGCTGCCGCGGGCGACGCGCTGGCTCGTCGCGCTGGCGGCGCTGGGCGTGCTGTTCTCGCTGTACCTGCTGGCCCTGGAGCTGTTCATCATCCACGCCGTCTGCCTGTGGTGCAGCGTATCGGGCGCGGTGATCCTCGCGATCTTCGTGGTCGCGGCGGCGGCGCTGCCGAAGGCTAGCCCGGCACCCTGACCGTGAGGACCGGGCACGCGGCCGTGCGCGCGATGCGCTCCGCCACGCTTCCCAGCAGCAGATGCAGCAAGCCGGTCCGGCCGTGCGTGGCGACCACGATCAGGTCGGCGTGGTGGCGCGCGGCCGCGTCGGTGATGGCGAGGTAGGGAGGGCCGAACACCACCTCCGCGGCCCACGGCACCTCCCGGCCGATCTCCCGGGCGCCGAACTCCTGCAGCTGCTCCCGCGTCATCGCCGCCAGGGCCGCCAGGTCCACCGCCACGACCTGCGGGTCGGCGCTCGCACCCTCCAGCGCGTGCACCAGGACGATGCGGCCGCCGAACCTGCGCGCCAGCTCGATCGCGGGCTTGACCGCCACCGCGCTGTTGGCGGAGAAGTCCGTGGTCACCACGATCGTCTGAAACACCGTCAGGCCTCGCCTTCCTCGTAGTCGCTCTTGAGCTTCTGCACCACCGCGGGATCCGCAAGGGTCGTCGTGTCGCCCAACGCCCGTCCCTCCGCGATGTCCCGCAGCAGGCGTCGCATGATCTTGCCGCTGCGGGTCTTCGGGAGGTCGGCGGTGAACAGGACGTCGTCCGGCCTCGCGATCGCCCCGATCTTCGTCACCACGTGCTCCTTCAGGTCGTCCTTCAGCTCATCGTGCGGCTCGAAGCCGGACTTGAGCGTGACGAACGCGGCCACCGCCTGGCCCTTCAGCTCGTGGTGCTTCCCGACCACCGCCGCCTCGGCCACCGCCGGGTGGTCGACCAGGGCGCTCTCGACCTCCATGGTGCCGATCCGGTGGCCGGCGACGTTCAGCACGTCGTCCACGCGGCCGAGCAGCCAGAAGTAGCCGTCCTCGTCGCGCTTCGCTCCGTCGCCGGGGAAGTACATCCCCGGCCACTTCGACCAGTAGACCTCGCGGTAGCGGTCGTCGTCTCCCCAGATGGTCCGCAGCATCCCGGGCCACGGAGCGGTGAGGGCGAGGAAACCGCCGCCCACCTCGACCCGCGTGCCGGCGCCGTCCACCACCTCGGCGCTCACGCCCGGAAACGCGCGGGTGGCCGAGCCGGGCTTGGTCGCGATCACGCCCGGCAGCGGTGTGATCATGATGCCGCCGGTTTCGGTCTGCCACCAGGTGTCCACGATCGGGCACCGCTGGCCGCCGATGTTGTGGTGGTACCACATCCACGCTTCGGGATTGATCGGCTCGCCCACCGTGCCGAGAAGCCGCAGCGTCGAGAGGTCGTGCCGCGCGGGCAGCTCGGCGCCCCACTTCATGAAGGCGCGGATCGCCGTGGGCGCCGTGTAGAAGACCGTGACCCCGTAGCGCTCCACGATCTCCCAGATGCGGTCGCGCTCGGGCCAGTCAGGCGCACCCTCGTAGATCACCTGGGTGGCTCCCAGCGCCAGCGGCCCGTACACCACGTAGGAGTGGCCGGTCACCCAGCCCACGTCGGCGGTGCACCAGAACACGTCGTGGTCCTTGAGGTCGAAGACCAGCCGGGTCGTCGCGGACACCTGGGTGAGGTAGCCGCCCGTCGTGTGGACGATCCCCTTGGGTTTTCCGGTCGTGCCGCTGGTGTAGAGGATGAACAGCACGTCCTCGGCGTCCATGCGCTCCGGCTCGCAGAACGGCGCCACGTCCTGCATGAGGCGGTGCCACCAGTGGTCCCGGCCCTCCTGCATGTGGACGAACGCCTCGTCGCCCGCCGCGCCGAGGCGCCGCTGGAACACGACCACGTGGCGGATGGTGGGGCAGTGCTCGAGCGCCTGGTCGGCCGCGCGCTTCAGCGGCACCACCTGCCCGCGCCGGAAACCACCGTCGGCGGTGACGAGCACCACGGCTCCCGCGTCGTTGATCCGGTCGCGCAGGCTCTCGGCGCTGAAGCCGCCGAACACCACCGAGTGCGGCGCCCCGATCCGCGCGCAGGCGAGCATCGCGATGACGACCTCGGGGATCATCGGCATGTAGATCGCGACGCGCTCACCGCGGCGCACCCCGAGCTTCTTCAGCACGTTGGCGAACTTGTTCACCTGGCGGTACAGCTCCCAGTAGGTGATGGTCCGCCGCTCGCCGGGCTCCCCCTCCCAGATCAGCGCCGCCTGGTTGCGGCGCGCCGTCGCGACGTGCCGGTCGAGGCAGTTGACCGAGGCGTTCAGCTCGCCCCCGATGAACCACTTGGCGTGCGGCGGCTGCCAGTCCAGAACCCGGTCCCAATGGCGCGACCACACCAGCTGCTCGGCGTGCGACGCCCAGAAACCCTCCGGGTCCCGTGCTGCCGAGTCGTAGAGCGTCTGGCTGGAGCAGTTCGCGCCCGCGCGGAACGACTCGGCCGGTGGGAACACCCGGGTTTCGTCGAGCAGCGTGTCGATGCGGTGCACGTCCGTCATTTCAGGGGCTCCCTTTCTGGGCCTCTGGGCCGAAGTGTCTACGACTCTTGCGCTTAAAGGAGGAAAAGTCTTATGGTATGGCGCTCATTTACGGATCCCAGACGGCCCGCGCGCCTCGCAGGCCGTATGAGATTCGCGATTCGTGCCACCCGTCAGAGGAGTTAGGTATGTCTCGCATCACCGGCCGGGTCAAGTGGTTCAACGATGCCAAGGGGTTCGGGTTCATCGAGCGGGAGGGTGGCCCGGACGTATTCGTCCACTACTCGGCGATTCAGGCGGAGGGCTTCAAGTCCCTCAAGGAGAACGACAAGGTGGAGTTCGAGGTCCGGGAGGGGCCCAAGGGGCTGCAGGCCGCGAACGTCACCAAGATCTGAGTCGCCAGAACCGGCCGAAGCGAGGGCCCGGGCCGACAGCCCGGGCCCTTTGCGTTTCTCCATGGGTGCGCGAGGGGGCCAATCTCCGGCCGGCGCCGGCCACCTGAGGAGTGCAGGAGGGTGATGGCAATGTCCAGCAGTGTGGCGAACCGCCACAGCAAAAACCGCAGCCAAGGTCACAATCGAAGCTCCTAACCCATTATCAATGAACGCTATGACGCGAGATCGCTACCGCGGCACCAATCCTGTGTCTGCTCTGTGGCGTGAGCGAGCTTCTGGTACGCGCCCCGGCGGTCCTCGACCGTGCCTCGCGCCGCGCCTTCAGGCGCAAGGCGCTGGCCGCGGTGTCGAGGTATCCGGCGACCGGGCCGGTGGGGAGCCGGCGGATCGTGGTGGATCTGGAGCGGACCAAGAAGGTGGACAGCGCCGGACTGGGCACGCTGGTGCTGGTTCGAGAGCACGCGGCCGAGCGCCGCTGGACGGTGTGCCTGCGGGGCGCGTCGGAGGAGCTGCGGTTCCTCCTGGCGCTCACCCGGTTGGAGGATCGCTTCGAGTTCGAGCCGCCGGGCCGCTGAAGCGGGCCGGCGCCGCGGCCGAGGCGCGCTGCTGGCACGTGGACGGCGGAGTATATTTGCGCTCCACGATGCGGCGTCCCTCGAACGTGCGTGCGGGCTCGGGTGCCGGCGACGACGGCTGACGGCGCCGCGCCGGTTCTGGAGGTCGCGGGGCTCGCGAAGCGGTTCGGCCACGTGCGCGCCCTGAGGGGCGTGGACTTCTCGCTTCGCGCGGGCGAGTCCCTGGCCGTGTTCGGCCCTAACGGGGCCGGAAAGACGACGCTGCTTCGGGTGCTCGCCGGGCTGCTCAAGCCGGATGCCGGCAGCGTGAGCTTCGCCGGCGCGCGGCTGGTGAGAGGCGACGCCGCCCACCGGCGCCGGGTCGGCTTGATCTCGCATCACTCCCTGCTCTACGACGGACTCACCGCGGCGGAGAACCTCGCGTTCTACGCGCGGCTCTATTCGTTGCCCGACGCGCGGGCCGCGGTGGCACGGGCCCTGGCGGGCGTCGGTCTGGAGTCCAGGGCCGCCGACCTGGTCGGGACGTTCAGCCGCGGGATGGTGCAGCGGCTCGCCATCGCGCGGGCGCTGCTCCACGACCCCGACGTGATGCTGCTGGACGAGCCGTTCAGCGGCCTCGACCAGCGCGCGGCGGCGACGCTGCGGACGCTGCTGACCAGGCTGCGGTCCGAGCGGCGCACCATGGTGCTGGTCACGCACAACATCGACGAGGGACTCGAGCTCGCCTCGCACGTGGCCATCCAGGTGGCGGGGAGGTTCGTGTCGCTCGGCGCGCGGGACGGCGACCTGGCCGCGTACCGCGCGCGCTACGCCGAGGCCACGTCGCGCGATGGCTAGTCCGCTGGCTCAGGCCTGGGCCATCGCCGCCAAGGACCTGCGGCTCGAGTTCCGCAGCCGGACCGCGTTCCTGTCGGCGCTGGTGTTCACGGCGCTGGTGCTGGCGATCTTCAACTTCGCCCGCGACCCGACCGCGGTTGCGACGATCGATCTCGCGCCGAGCATCCTGTGGATCACCTTCTCGTTCGCCGGCGTGCTGGCCCTGAACCGGGCGTTCAGCCTCGAGAAGGAGAACCGCACGATCGATGGACTGCTGCTGTCGCCGGCGAGCCGCACCGCGCTGTTCCTCGGCAAGACCGCCGCGAACCTGGTGTTCGTGGGAGCCGTCGAGGCGATCGCGCTGCCGCTGTTCGCCCTGTTCTTCAACGTGCCGCTGCTCGGCGTGCTGCCGCCGCTGCTGCTGGTGATCGCGCTGGCCACGGTCGGTTTCGTCACGGTCGGGACCCTGATGAGCTCGATGGCCGTGAACACGCGCTTCGGCGAGATGATGCTGCTGGTCCTGGTCCTGCCGTTCCTGGTGACGCCGGTGAGCGCGGCCGCGTCGATGAGCGCGAAGATCTTCGCCGCGCGTCCTTTCGCCGAGTGGGCGCCCTGGCTTAAATTGCTCACGGCCTACGACATCACCTTCTTCGTGATCTGCACCCTCGTGTTCGAGACGACGGTCGAGGAATGACCGAGGTTCCCGCGGCCGAGCGGGCGCTGCGGCGCAGCGGCGTGTGGATGGCCGTGGCGCTGCTGCTGGTGGCCGGCGTGTACGTGCGGGCGCTCGCCTTCACGCCCGAGGAGGCCACGCAGGGCCTCGCGCAGAAGATCTTCTACATCCACGCGCCGAGCGCCTGGGTCGCCTTCCTGGCCTGCGGGATCGTGGGCGTCTGCAGCCTGCTCTACCTGTTCCTCAAGGACGCGCGGCTCGACCTGCTGGCCGCGTCGTCGGCGGAGGTGGGCACCGTCTTCCTGACCACCGTGCTGGTGACGGGCCCGATCTGGGGCAAGACGATCTGGGGCGCGTGGTGGACCTGGGACGCGCGGCTCACGCTGACGCTGTTCCTGTGGTTCATCTGCCTCGGCTACCTGGTGCTCCGAACGGCGGTCGACGAGCCGGGCCGCCGGGCGCGCTACTCGGCGGTGCTGGGCATCCTCGGCGCGCTGCTCGTGCCGTTCATCCACATCAGCGTGCTGCTGTTCCGGACGCTGCACCCGAAGCCGGTGGTGCTGCAGACCTCGCGGCCGCAGCTGCCCGGGTCGATGCTGCTCACGCTGCTGCTGTCGTTCACCGTCTTCACCGTCTTCTTCGTCGCCCTGCTGGTACGCCGCTATGCGTGGGCCCGCCTCAGGGATGCGCGGGCGCAGAGCGCGGCGGACTCTCCCGATGCCTCCCGCTAACGGCGGCTACATGATCGCGGCCTACGTGGCCGCGGCCGTGATCTACCTGGCGTACTCCGCCTGGCTGTTCTGGAGGAGCCGCAGCCGCTGAGCCGGCGCGCGGCGCGTCCCGCGCGCCGCGGTCTTGACTCCCGGTCGTCGCGATTCGACTGTTCCGCCCATGACGATCCTGACCTTGCTCGCACTCGCGACCGCGCTGCAGCAGCCGACGACGGCGAAGGAGCGCGCGCTGCAGGCGCGCCGCACCGCGCTCGACTCGAGCCGGGCGGCGATCGCCCACATGGCCGATCGCGTGGCCGACGTCCGCAGCGCGCTCGACGTCTACCGCCGCGCCGTGTTCAACGGGACCGACGCCGACGTGCTGAACATGGCGGCCTTCCTCGCCAACGCCTGCCACGGGATGGACTCGGTGGCCGTCGTGACCGTGCGGAAGGTGTGCCGCCGGTGTGCGTTCCAGCCCGAGGTACAGTCCGCGTTCGACGGCTACCGGCAGGTCATTCCGGCCGTCGGGAGGACCGGGGCGGCGTGCGCCGCCCGGCTGGCGCGGCTGGCCCGGGGCCCCGCGCCGGCGAAGGGCCTCCGCGACGAGGTGCGGGTGATCGGCAACCCGATCGTCACGGTCCTGATGAAGTACGAGGAACGGGTGCACGCGGTGCTCGTGGCGCTGAACGCGGCGCCGCAGGGATAGGCCCGAGCGTCGGCCCACCCGGCGGCGCGGCGCCGGCCCGGCGCAAGCCTGGTCCTACGCGCCGTTCTTCTCGAGCAGGAACCTCTCGTAGACCTGCATGCTTACGACGGCCCCGAGAATCGGGCCCACCCAGTAGGCGATCTGGCTGAGCCACAAACCCGACACCAACGCCGGCCCGAAGGCGCGCGCCGGATTGAGCGCCGCGCCGGTGAGCTGGCCGCCCGCGAGGATGCACATCCACAGCGTGAGGCCGATGCCGAAGCCGCCGACCTTCGGTGCGGCGGGGTCGACCGCGGTTGCCATCACGGCCAGCGCCAGGAAGAAGGTGAGCACCGCCTCGATCAAGATGGCGGCGAGGAGCCCGGTGTCGGGGCCGACCCGCACGGCTCCGTAGTACTGCACCTCGCCGGCCCCGCCCGGGAACAGTCCCTTGAGGCACAGCGCCGCGAACACGGCGCCGAGCAGCTGCGCCACGACGTACAGGCCGGCCTTCTTCGCGTCGAGGCGGCCGATCGACCACAGCCCCACGGTGAGCGCGGGGTTGAGGTAGCCGCTGGAGACGTTCATCGTCGCCGTGACACCGATCGCCAGCGCGAGCCCGGACGCCGCCGCGATGCCCCCCATGCCGAGGCTGCCGTCGCGATACGCGTTGACGATCATCGCCCCGCCTCCGATGAACGTCAGCATGAAGACGCCGATGAACTCGGCGATGAGCGGTCGCAGGGTCTGACGCATCGCATCCCTCGAATCGAAGTGGATGGTGAGAACGGCGCGCCAATATGACCGTGGCGCTCCCGCAGGCGCAAGCGCTCAGCCGGCGCGCCGCATCACCAGCGCCGCGTTGATTCCGCCGAATCCGAACGAGTTGGATACGGCGACCTCGGCGCGGCGCTCGGCGCCGGCACCGGTTAGGTAGTCGAGGTCGCATTCGGGATCGCGCTCGCGGAGGTTGAGGGTCGGTGGCAGCCACCCGCGGGCGAGGGCCAGCGCGGTCACCGCCGCCTCGATGGCCCCCGACGCCCCGAGCGGGTGGCCGTAGTATCCCTTGGTGCCGCTGATCGTCAGCCGGCGGGCGTGCTCGCCGAAAGCCCCGCGGATCGCCAGCGTCTCGGTCTTGTCGTTGAGCGGCGTCGAGGAGCCGTGGGCGTTGACGTAGTCCACCTCGTGCGGCGCGATGCCGGCGTCGTCCAGGGCCAGGCCGATGCACCGTGCCGCCTGGCGGCCGTCGGGGAGCGGCGCGGTCATGTGCCAGGCGTCGTTGGTGACCGCCGCGCCGAGCACCTCGGCCAGGACGGGCGCGCCGCGCGCGAGCGCGCGGCCCCGCTCCTCCAGCACCACCACGGCTGCGCCCTCGCCCATCACGAACCCGTCGCGGTCCGAGTCGAACGGGCGGGAGGCCGCGGCCGGATCGTCGTTGCGCGTGGACATCGCGCGGATCACGGCGAACGCGCCGTAGCACAGCGGCGCCAGCGGCGCCTCCGCTCCGCCGCCGAGCATCACGTCGGCGCGCCCGTCGCGGATGGCGTGGAACGCGTCGCCGACGGCGATGGTGCCGGACGCGCAGCTCATGGCGTTGGTCGAGTTGGGACCGGAGACGCCGAGGTCGATCGCGATGTTGCAGCTGGCCGCTCCGCCGAACACCGAGAGGGCGAGCATCGGGTCCACGCCCCTGAGGCCCTGGAGGGCGTACGCGCCGACCTGTTGTTCGGCGTAGGCCACGCCGCCGAGCGCGGAGCCCATGCTCGCCCCGACCCGATCGCGGTCCTCGCGCTCGAGGACGAGTGCGGCGTCCTGCAGCGCCAGACGCGCCGCCACGACCGCCAGCTGGGAGAAGCGGTCGAGCCGCCGGGCCCGGCGCTCCTCCAGGAAGTCCAGGGGACGGAAGTCCGGGATCTCGGCCGCGATGCGGCTGCGGAACGGCGACGCGTCGAACCGGGTGATGGTGCGCACGGCCGAGCGGCGCGCCCGCAGCCCGTCCCACAACCCGTCGGCCCCCGTGCCGATCGGCGTCACGCAGCCCACGCCGGTCACCACCACCCGTCTCGCTCCGCTCACCGCGCCTCCCCACGCTCGGCCACGCGGCCGATGCCGGCCAGGGTGCGCCGGGCGATCGCGTGGATGAACACCGGGCCGATCACGATCGCGGCCGCGGCCGGTCCCACCAGCGGCCAGGGCGGCCCGCCCCAGCGGTGAGTGATGGTGACCGCGACCCGGTCCCCCGCGGCCGCGAAGCTCCACTCCACGTCCATGCCGCGCGTGACGCCCCGCACGT
>DASPTN010000115.1:0-10368 GCA_035623395.1 Gemmatimonadales bacterium
CGTCAGCGGCGAGCCCGTGAGCCCCGCCGACGTCGCCGTCAGCGTGTTGGCCCCGGCCGTGGTCCCCAGCGTCCAGCTGGTGACCTGGGCGATCCCGTTCGCGTCGGTCGTGACCGCCGTCGTCGGCACGACGGTCCCGCCGCCCGTGGCGACCGCGAAGGTCACACTGATCCCGCTCACCGGGTTGCTGTTCGCGTCCTTGACGATCACCGAGGGCGCCACCGGGACGGCCGTCCCCGCCGTCGCCGTCTGGTTGTTGCCCGCGTTGATCGCCACCGACGCCGCCGCGCCGACGGTCCCGGTCGCCGTGAAGGTCACCGGCGAGCCCGTCAGGCCCGCCGACGTCGCCGTCAGGGTGTTGGTCCCGACCGTCGTGCCGAGCGTCCAGCTGGTGACCTGGGCGATGCCGCTCGCGCTCGTCGCCACCGCCGTGGTCGGCACCACCGTGCCGCCGCCCGTCGCCACCGCGAAGGTCACGTTCACGCCCGCCACCGGGTTGCCGAGGGCGTCCTTCACGATCACCGCCGGCGCGACCGCCACCGCCGACCCTGCCGTGGCGCTCTGGTTGTTGCCCGCCTGGAGCGCGATCTGCGTCGCGGCCCCGGCCGTGCCGGTCGCCGTGAAGGTCAGCGGCGAGCCCGTGAGCCCCGCCGACGTCGCCGTCAGCGTGTTGGCCCCCGCCACCGCGCCCAGCGTCCAGCTGGTGACCTGCGCGATCCCGCTCGCGTTGGTCGTCACCGCCGTCGTCGGCGCCACCGTCCCGCCGCCCGACGCCACGGCGAACGTCACGCTCACCCCGCTCACCGGGTTGTTGTTCGCGTCACGCACGACCACCGCCGGCGGCACGCTCACCGCGGCCCCCGCCGTCGCGGTCTGGTTGTTCCCCGCGCTGATCGCCATCGAGGCGGCCGCGCCCGCGGTGCCCGTGGCCGTGAACGTCAGCGGCGAGCCCGTGAGCCCCGCCGACGTCGCCGTCAGCGTGTTGGCCCCGGCCGTGGTCCCCAGCGTCCAGCTGGTGACCTGCGCGATCCCGCTCGCGTTCGTCGTCACCGCCGTCGTCGGCACCACCGTGCCGCCGCCCGTCGCGACGGCGAAGGTCACGCTGACCCCGCTCACCGCGTTGTTGTTCGCGTCCTTGACGATCACCGACGGCGGCACCGCCACCGCGGTCCCCGCCACGGCGCTCTGGCTGTTCCCGCCGTTGATCGCGAGCTGCGTGGCCGCGCCCACCGTGCCCGTGGCCGTGAAGGTCAGCGGGCTGCCCGTCAGGCCCGGCGCCGTCGCGGTCAGCGTGTTGGTGCCCGCCGTGGTCCCCAGCGTCCAGCTGGTGGCCTGCGCGATCCCGCTCGCGTTCGTCGTCACCGCCGTCGTCGGGACCACCGTCCCGCCGCCCGACGCCACGGCGAAGGTCACCAGCTCACCCGCGACCGGGTTGTTGTTCGCGTCCTTGACGATGACCGAGGGGGGCACCGTCACCGCCGAACCGGCCGTGGCGCTCTGGTTGTTCCCGGCGTTGATCGCGATCTGCGTCGCGACGCCCACCGTCCCCGAGGCCGTGAACGTCAGCGGCGAGCCCGTGAGCCCCGCCGACGTCGCCGTCAGCGTGTTGCTCCCCGCCGTCGTCCCCAGCGTCCAGCTGGTGACCTGCGCGATCCCGCTCGCGTTGGTCGTCACCGCCGTCGTCGGCACCACCGTGCCGCCGCCCGTCGCGACCGCGAAGGTCACACTGACCCCGCTCACCGGGTTGCCCAGGGCGTCCTTCACGATCACCGACGGCGGCACCGTCACCGCCGATCCGACGGTCGCGCTCTGGTTGTTCCCGCCGTTGATCGCGATCTGCGTGGCCGCGCCGGCCGTGCCGGTCGCCGTGAAGGTGAGCGGCGAGCCGGTGAGCCCCGCCGACGTCGCCGTCAGCGTGTTGCTCCCCGCCGTCGTCCCCAGCGTCCAGCTCGTGGCCTGCGCGATCCCGCTCGCGTTGGTCGTCACCGCCGTCGTCGGCACCACCGTGCCGCCGCCCGTCGCGACCGCGAAGGTCACACTGACCCCGCTCACCGGGTTGCCGTGACCGTCGGTCACCTTCACGCTCGGCGGCACCGACACCGCGGTCCCGACCGTCGCGCTCTGGTTGTTCCCCGCGTTGACCGCGATCTGCGTCGCCGCGCCCACCGTGCCCGTGGCCGTGAACGTCAGCGGCGAGCCCGTGAGCCCCGCCGACGTCGCCGTCAGCGTGTTCGTCCCCGCCGTCGCGCCCAGCGTCCAGCTGGTGACCTGCGCGATCCCGCTCGCGTTGGTCGTCACCGCCGTCGTCGGCGCCACCGTCCCGCCGCCCGACGCGACCGCGAACGTCACGCTCACCCCGCTCACCGGGTTGTTGTTCGCGTCCTTGACGATGACCGAGGGGGGCACCGTCACCGCCGAACCGGCCGTGGCGCTCTGGTTGTTCCCGGCGTTGATCGCGATCTGCGTCGCGACGCCGGCCGTGCCCGTCGCCGTGAACGTCAGCGGAGAGCCCGTGAGCCCCGCCGACGTCGCCGTCAGGGTGTTGCTCCCCGCCGTCGTCCCCAGCGTCCAGCTGGTGACCTGCGCGATCCCGCTCGCGTTCGTCGTCACCGCCGTCGTCGGCACCACCGTGCCGCCGCCCGTGGCGACGGCGAACGTCACGCTCACCCCGGCCACCGGGTTGCCGAGCGCGTCCTTGACGATCACCGACGGCGGCACGCTCACCGCGCTCCCGGCCGACGCGGTCTGGCTGTTCCCCGCGTTGACCGCGATCTGCGTCGCCGCGCCCGAGCCGACCGTGAAGCTGCCCGACGCCGGCAGGCCGCTGACCCCCGACACCGTCGTCGAGGGCGTCAGGGTGTAGCTGCCGGCCTTGTCCACGCTGAGGCCCGCGAACGTGGCCACCCCGCTCGCCAGCGACGTGGAGCCGCCGCCCGTCAGCGTCGCGCCGCCCGGCGTCGTGAGCGCCAGGCTCACGGACCCGCTCGCCGAGGGCACGACGTTGCCGTGCGCATCCTCGACCGTCAGCGCGACCGCCGGGCTCATCGTCGCCCCGGCCACCACGTTGCTCGGCTGCTGCGTCCACACCAACTGGCTCGCCGAGCCCACCGCCACGTTGAACGTGCCGCTGGTGGTCCCCGTCAGGCCGCTGGCGGCGGCGGTGAGCGTGTAGCCCGTCCCCGCCTTGTCGATGCTCAAGGTCGAGAAGGTCGCCACGCCGCTGACCGCCGCCATGTTGGTCGTCCCGCTCAGCGTCCCGCTCGCCGGGTTGGTCCCGATCGCCAGCGTGACGTTGTTGCCCGCCCCCGCCACGGTGTTGCCGAACGCGTCCTGCACCGCCACCACCACCGCCGGGCTGATCGCCGCGCCGCTCGTCACGTTGGACGGCTGCACGGTGAACGCCAGCTTGGACGCGTTGCCCGCATTCACGGCAAAGGGCGCACTGGTGGCGCCCGTGAGTCCGCTGGCCGCCGCGGTCAGGGTGTAGCCCGTGCCCGCCTTGTTGATGCTCAGGTTCGCGAAGGTCGCGACGCCGCCGGCCGCCAGCGCCGTCGCCGTCCCCGACAGCGTCCCGCCCGACGGGTTGGAGCCGATCGCCACCGTGACGCCGTTGCTCGCCGTGCCCACCGTATTGCCCATCGAGTCCTGCACCGTCACCTGGACGGCCGGCGTGATCGCGACGCCGGCCGACACCGTCGACGGCGGCACCGTGAACGCCAGGGCCGAGGGGGTGCCGGCCACGCCGGACGCCGTGAAGGTGACGGGGGGAATCAGGCTGCTGCCGGGCAGGCTCGCGCTCACCGCGTTGTTGCCGGCCACGCGGCCGAGCTTCCAGCTGGTCTGCGCGAGACCGGTCGTTCCCGTCGTGGAGGTGGCGGGGTTCACCGACCCGCCGCCGCTCACCACGTACCACGACACGCTGACGCCCGAGACCGGGGCGCCGGAGCCGTCCACGACCTTCACCTCGAGCGACGTCGGCAGAGCCTGACCGGCCGTGCCGGTCTGGGCGTCGCCGCCGGTGCGCGAGAGCGCCGCGGGCTGGGGAGGCGAGAACGACTTCTCGCCGCCGCACGTGGATGCCACGAGGATGATGGCGGCCAGGGAGAGGCCGGCACCGACGACTTGGCGCGTAGCAGCAAACCGGTTCATGGAGCCACTCGGTCCCGTTTGACGGATTCGATCAGTGTGCGCATCGCGACGTGTCCGGACCCCGCTGCCCTGCCCGACCATCGGCTCGCCGCGCCCGCTTCAGCCATGCGGCGATCAGGCAAGAAGACCCGGCACTCGCGGGGTGTTATCAGCATAGGCTGTGCCACCTGTCGCGCCGCCGCAACTGCGCGGCCCCCCGCGGGGACGCGCGGTCCTATGTCGTTGCGCAGTGCCGCGTTAACATGTGGGCAACGGCTCTGGTGGATTCTGTTGCCGGGCTCCAACAGTTGCCGCGCCGCTATCGCGCTGGCGCGCCGCCGGAGCGAATCGCAACTGTAGCTATCGGCAACGCCGCGCGCCAGCGGTGCCGCTAGCGCGAGCTTCGGGCGGCAGCCAGCGCTTCCATGTTGGCCGGCTCGTAGCGCTCCGGGTGGGTGCCGACTTCGGCGCGGAGGTCGTCGCGCAGGCGGCTCGCGAAGCGTCGGGCATCCAGCAGGGCGGCGGGCGCGTAGCCCACTCGGCCGAAGCGCAGAATGCCCTCGCGCTCGAGCCATGCCTGACGCTCGGCCAGAACCCGCGCCGCGTCCGGGTGGAGCCCGGCCAGCTCTTCCTGCTCGACGTCGGGGAGCATGAACTGGAGACCGTACCACGGCATGTGGAGGGTCCTCCACTCGCCCGGCACGGCGCCCGGCAGCACCACCCGGTCGAAGAGCCCCGGGGCATGGACGGCCGTGCGCACCGTCCGCGGTCCCTCCGGAGCGACCACCTGAAGCTCGAACCGCTCCCGGCGGTAGTGGTTCGGCCAGTCCATCTCCTCCTGGACCCGGTGCATCAGGCTGTTGGCATTGCTGTTGAGCAGCAGGACCTTGCCCCCCAGCTCCTCGAGGCGCGCGTAGGGCGTCCCGTCGCCGAAGGGCGTGTCCGACTGCTCGTGTCGCTCGACCAGCCGCTCGGCCAGCGGACCCCGCGCGGCCACCGAGTGCGTGGGGTGGAGGCTGCGCCGCACGCCGGCAAGGGACCGGAACCGGTCGGGCAGCGCCCCGGTGGTGACGGGGGCGCGCGCCGGATCGAACGGCGGAGGACCGCTCTTCACGTAGCGGTACGTGCTGTCCGCGCCGGAGAAGGTGGGCATCATGACGGTGCCGCGCTCCCCCACCACCGCCACCAGCGCGTCGATCACCGTGTCGGCGCCCCGCACCAGGAACCCGACACCGCTCAGCGAGCTGTGCACGCACACCAGGTCGCCCTCGGCGAGGCCGAGGCGCCGGAGATCGCGGGCCAGCCGCTGCGCGGTCACGCGCCGCAGCAGCCGGTTGCGCCACCGGCTCCAGGTGCGGTGCGCCCCGCCGGGCAGCAGGCGGTCCTTGAGGGCGCGGATCACGCGCCCTCCCGCTCCTCCAGCAGGGCGTCGATCAGGAACTTGGTGGCCCAGTTGAGGACCATCAGCCGGCCGTACTCGCCGTGGACGGGCCACGATCCGGCGAGGCCGCCGCGAATGGCCGGCTCGCGCGAGGAGACGTCGTGGCGCGCCATCAGGAACCGGTTGAGGAGGCGTGCCGCGTCGCGATACCGGGGCTCGCCGGTGCGGGCGGCGAGCTTGGAGAGCACGATGGAGGTCTGCGCGCTGCCGGTGAGACAGCTCCACCTGACGGCGGCGGAGAAGTCGGGAAGCAGGCGGCCCGGCAGCCAGCCGTCCGGGCGGAGCACGCCGAGCAGACCGTCGGCGGTGCGGCGGGCCGCAGCGACCAGGGAGTCGTCGCCGCTCATCAGGCCGAGCTCGAGCAGTCCCTGCATCGCGTAGGCGATGGTGTGCAGCAGCGGCCGCGCCGGGTCGCTGAGGCAGCAGTCCGGGAACCAGCCGTTCGGCGCCTGGCGCGAGCACGCGTAGCCGGCGTTGCGGAGCGCGGCGCGCCGGAACCGCTCCTCGCCGGCCGCCTCGCCCATGGCGTACAGGCCCCAGGCGGTCATGGTGTTGTACAGCGTGGTGTTCGGGTTGGCGAACCGCGAGTTGCCGGCCCGCCAGTTGCCGTCCGGCTCCTGGATCCCGACCAGCCACTCCGCGGCCCGGCGGCCGGCCGCGACGTAGCGGGCCTCGCCGGTCTCCCTCGCCAGCGCGGCCCAGCCCTGGAGCACCTGCCCCGTGTTGAACACGGCCGGCGAGGGCTCGTCGTTCGCCATGCCGCCCATGACCGCGCCCTCGCGCATCTGGATGGCGATCTCCCAGTCGCCCATGCGCGCGGCCCGCTCGCGGAAGCTCCCGTCGTTCCAGGCGTGCGCCAGCCTCAGGAACGTGGGAATGATGTAGCCGGTGGTCTCCGGGTAGCTCGGCAGGAACGACCCGCCGAACCGCGTGCCGTAGGCCACGCCGTCGTCCGCGCCGCTGTCCTGGGCGCGCGCGATCCACGCCGCGGCTTCGCGCAGGTGGGTCTCGACGTCGAGGTCGTCGTGGAGGCCGGTGTAGAGGCGACCGTACCGCCAGCGGGCGACGCCGATACTCACCGCACCGAGCAACGGGCTGAGGTGGAGCATCATCCTCCGGGTGAAGAGCTGACGCGACGTCAATTTGCAGGACCCGTGCCGCGGGCACCACCCGGCGGGCGGTCGGAATGCACCGCCGGTCCGCGGAGCGGGCCGCGGCCCTCCCCCCGCCGGCGCCGGGTCCGGCGGCCGATCAGCGGATGTCCCTGAGGATCGTCTCGCCCTTCACGAACCACGACAGGCCGAAGGCCCACAGCGCGAGCGTCTCGAGCCAGAATACGGGATGCAGCTCGTCGAACAGGGCGGGGTCGAGCAGCCGGTAGCTGAAGCCGATGGCGGCGATGCTGAGGAGGATGACGATGCCGCACCCGCGGTAGACCACGTTGCGCATCCGCTTGCGGCTGGTGGGCGCGCCCTCCGAGCGGGTGAACAGGAACAGCGAGAAGAAGGCGAGCACCAGGAACAGCGCGAGCGCCGAGCCGAAGTGGACGGCGCGCTCGACCGGCGTGCCGGTGTTGGGGAACAGCGCCACGGCGAGCGCGAACACGCAGGCGAAGTTGCCCGCGACGTCGTCGATCAGCGCGTAGCCGCGGTAGGTGAACAGGAACCACGCGATGGTGAACAGGATGCCCACGAACGCGTCGCGCGTGCGGAGGGCGTAGTAGTCGCTGATCGACGGCTGGAAGCGGATGCAGCCGCACAGCGCGAAGCCCCACACCGCCAGCACCACCGGCAGCGCGACGCCCAGCACGCCCACCACGCGCCGCAGCGTCCGGTAGGAGACGAGGACCTCTTCGCCGTCGCCGTATCGCGCCATGCCCGAATGTATGGCCCGGCCCCGGGCGGGCCGCCAGCCGTCGGCGGTTGACCCGGGAGCGGCATTGCCGTACCCTAAGCCGACCTCGGCTGGACCACCCACACGGCGACGAAGTCGACGCACACGGATCCGCCCACGAGCCCGGGTATCGGGCGCAAGACCATGCAGATCGTGCGCTCCCTGTACGAGCGCCAATCCATGGTCCTGATGCGGCACCTCTACGAGCGGATGCGGCGGCGCACGCTGGTCTACCGCTGGCTGGCGGTGGCGGCCGCGGTGGTGGCGGTGGGCGTCGGCGTCCGCCTCGTGCTGGTCAACCGGCGCATCGAGACGATCCGCCGCCAGGCCGCCGACGTGTTCTACCGGATGAAGACGCTGGAGCTCGAGGTGGCGCATCTGCAGCCCGGCACCGCCGAGCGCAAGGAGTACGCCGACCAGCGCGCGCGGCTGGAGGGCGTCTACACCGAGTGGACCGGCCAGCTCGACAAGGCGAGCAGCGACCCGGGCGACGTGCGCGCCATCCGGGCGGCGGTGGCGCGGCTCGGCGAGGCGCCGATGCTGGTGTCGGACGGGTTCATCGGCGACGTCCGCAAGCGGGTGGCGCAGTGGCGCCGCACGTCCGAGTTCACCTCGGCGCTGCGCACGGCGACCGAGCGCGGCTACCCGGCGCTCATCGAGTCCGTGCTGGCGGCGAACAGCCTGCCCCGCGACCTCGTGTACCTCGGCTTCCAGGAGAGCCGCTTCCGGCCCGCAGCCGTCGGCCCGGACACGCGGTTCGGGATCGCCAAGGGGATGTGGCAGCTGCTGCCGTCGACCGCGCGGGAGTACGGACTGCGAGTGGGGCCGCTGGTGGGCCAGCCGCGCTACGATCCGCGCGACCAGCGGTACGACGTCACGCTGGCGACCAGGGCCGCGGTGAAGTACATGGGCGATCTGTACATGGTCGACGCCCAGGGCTCGGGCCTGCTGGTGATGGCCAGCTACAACGCGGGCCAGACGCTGGTCCGGCACCTGCTGCTGTCGCTCCCCGCCACGCCGCAGGACCGCAACTTCTGGCAGCTGCTCGAGCACCACCGGGACGACATCCCGGACGAGACGTACGGCTACGTCGTCGGCATCGTGGCCGCGGCCGCCGCGGCCGCCGAGCCCGAGGCGTTCGGCCTGCGGGGGCTGTAGCCCCGAGGGCGCGCGCCGGCGTCGAACGCTTTCCGGCCGGTCCCGGCTCCGGCGACGCGCCGGACCGCGACGGCCCGACGGGAGACCTGTCATGCATCCCCAGCGCATCGCAACCTCGACCACGCCGGCGCCGCGCCGGCCTGTGCGTGCCGTCCTCGGGGCCGTGCTGCTCGCCGGCACGCTGGTCGCCGGCGGCGCCTCGCGGCCGCAGCCGACACCCTTCCTCCTCGGCGCCGACATCTCGTTCCTCGACTCGCCGATGCCGAGGTGGCCGGCGCGCACCTACCAGGAGCACGGCACGCCGAGCGACGAGCTGACCATCCTCGAGCGCCACGGCTGGAACGCCTTCCGGCTGCGCGTGTTCGTCTCGCCCGTGCGGCAGGCCCCGGACAACTCGCTCGAGAACACGATCCCGCTGGCGCGGCGCATCAAGGCGGCCGGCGCGGTCTTCCTGCTCGACATCCACTACTCCGACACCTGGGCCGACCCGCAGCACCAGGAGATCCCGGTGGCGTGGCGCGGCCTGGGCTTCGACTCGCTCGAGCGGCGGGTCGAGGGCTACAGCCGGGACGTGATCCGGGCCCTGAAGGACGCGGGCGCGATGCCGGACTGGGTGCAGGTGGGCAACGAGATCACCCGCGGCACGCTGTGGCCGCTCGGGCAGGTGGAGGAGCCGGGCGACACCGCGTACCTGCCGCCGCCGCCCTACGACTCCACGCTGCAGTGGGACCACCTGACGCGGATCCTCAAGGCGGGCATCCGCGGCGTGCGCGAGGGCGCGGGCGCCACGCCGCCCCGGATCGCGATCCACATCGACCGCGGCGGCGACTGGCCGAAGACGAAGTGGTTCTTCGACCACCTCGAGGCCGCGCACGTGGACTACGACATCATCGCGCAGAGCTTCTACCCGGAGTGGCGGCACGGCACGCTCGAGCAGCTGGTGCAGAACATGGACAGCTGCGCGGCGCGCTACCACAAGGACTTCCTGGTCGCGGAGACCGGCTACGGCCACTCGCACGTGGCCGTGAATCCGGACATGATGTGGCCGCTGACGCCGCAGGGGCGGCTGCAGTTCATGGTGGACCTCGTCAATACCATGGAGCAGGCGCCGCGCGGCATCGGCGCGATGTACTGGGCGCCGGAGGTCGAGGCCTGGAACGAGGACGGCAGTCCGGGTCCCGTGGTGTCCGCCCTCGAGCACCTGCAGGACCTGACGGCGCGGCCCGCCAGCCACGCGCCGGCCGCGGTGCACCCATGAGCGCGGCGACGCGCCGCGTCCGGCTGTGGCTGGCGCTGCTGGGCGCCGCCGTCCTGGCGCTCGTCGTGGTGCCGTCGCTCGCGGGCCTCCTCACCGACTGGTGGTGGTTCCAGGAGATCGGCTACCGGGTGGTCTTCACCCGGCAGGTCCTCGCGCGCGGGGACCTGTTCCTGGCCGTGTTCGCCGTCACCGCCGCGATCCTGCAGCTGAACCTGCGGATCGCCCAGCGTGGCATCGTGCTGAACCCGGTGGTGATGCGGGTGGGCCCCACGACCCCGCAACTCGACGTGTCCCGCAGCGTGCGGCGCCTCACCCCGTGGGTCGTGGTCGTGATCGGCTTCTTCGCCGGCCTCGCCGGCACGTCGCTGTGGGACGTCGTCCTGGCGGCGCTGAACCGCACGCCGTTCGGCGTGACCGACCCCGTGTTCGGACGCGACGTCGGCTTCTACGTGTTCACCCTGCCGGCGCTCACGGCGGGGCTGGCGTACCT
>DASPTN010000116.1:0-3929 GCA_035623395.1 Gemmatimonadales bacterium
CTGGACGGCGACGCTGACCGGCGACTCGCCCAGCTTCTGGGCGCTGCCCGTCGCCGTGACGTTGATGCCCGAGAGCTGCAGCGCGACCGCGTCGAGCGGGACCCGCAGCTCCAGCGTGGCGCCCGCCGCCACCACGACGCCCGCCTCGACCGCCGGCGCGTAGCCGAGTGACAGCACCCGCACGGTGTAGCGGCCCGGCGCGATGCCGACCAGCGCGAACTCGCCTTGCTCGCCGGTCGTCGTCGCGAGCTGCGTGCCGACCAGCAGCACGTGCGCGCCGGCGACCGCGCTGTCGGTGCCGCGGTCGGTGACCACCCCGTGGATGTCGCCGGTCTCGGGCGGAAGCTGCGCCAGCAGGCGCGGCGCCGCCGCGAGCGCCGCGGCGAGGGCACCGAGGACGGCGAGGCGCGCGCCCATCAGGCTACGAGGTCTTGGTCCAGACCACCGTGGCCGCCTGGCCGCCGACGCTGCCCAGCAGCGTGAGGGTCGTCCCGACCAGGGTGAACGTGCCGACGAACTGCTGGTTGCCGACCACCGAGTTCTGGCTGATGCACGACGCCCCGGTGATCACGTAGGTGCCGCTGTCGTCCTGCGCCAGCAGCCCCGCCAGGCTCGCACCGTAGGTCGTGGCGTGCAGCCGCAGCGTCCCCGTCTCCGACGGCGGCGTCAGCGGCGTGGTCGCGCCGAGCTGGAACGACTGCAGGGCGTACGTGCCGGTCAGCGACGGCGGCGTGCCGCTGCCGCAGCTGGTCTCCGTCGAGGACTTGCAGGCCAACGCGACCGCGCCCGCACAGGCGGCGGCCGCGGCCAGCCATACCTTCACACCCATCGTGCCTCCCGGGGCGCTATTGCTTGGTCCACAGCCAGATGACCTCGTGGGTGCCGTCGCTGCCGCTCTCGCGGAGCGTCGTCACCCCCGCGACCGTCTGCAGCACGAACGACGCGCTGAAGTGGGTGGTGTCCACCGTCGACGTCTGCATGATGCACGAGGCGCCGACGATCACGTAGTTCCCGGCGCCGCTGACGGTCAGCGGCGTCGTGTCGGTCGCCAGGAGCATCGTGTAGCTGTAGGTGGCCGCCGTGAGGTGCAGCGAGCCGGTGGACGTCGGCGCCGTCCACGTCTGGGTGCCGAACTGGTAGCTGGCCAGGACGTAGGTTCCGACGAGGCTCGGAGCCGCGCCGCTGCCGCAGTTGTTGGTGTTGGTGGGCGTCGACTTGCACGCCGCGATGGCGAGCGCCACGGCGCCGAGCGCCGCTGCCACGGACGGGAACCGCTTCCGCATCGCTCCTCCGGAGTGACGGAAGGCGCTTGCGACCAGCCCGGTCGCACCATCCAACGATATGCGCTGGGCCCGGGCTCCGCCACGGCCGCGACGCTCCGCCCTGGCCGCCGCCGCCCGGGCCCGCTAAGCTACCACGTTGCACCATACCGGAGCCCGCCTTGCCGATCGTGGACCTGCTGCTCCCCGAGTTCGACGAAGAGATGGCCGCCACCCGCCGCATCCTCGAGCGCGTGCCGGACGCCAAGGCGTCCTGGCAGCCGCACGCGAAGTCGATGACCCTGGGCCGCCTCGCCACCCACATCTCGGAGATCCCGGGCTGGGTCGTCCGCTCGCTCACCAGGGACGAGCACGACTTCGCGCCCCCGGGAGGGCCGCCGTTCCAGCCGCGCGCCCTCGGCAGCACGGCGGAGATTCTCGAGCAGTTCGACCGCAACGTGGCCGAGGCGCGCCGGGCGCTCGCGGCGGCGCCGGACGCCGAGTTCGCCAAGCCCTGGACCTTCAAGCGCGCCGGCCAGATCATTTGGACCCGGCCCAAGCACGATGTGTTCCGCCGCATGGCGATCAGCCACCTGGTGCACCACCGCGCCCAGCTCGGCGTCTACCTCCGCCTCCAGGAGGTCGCCATTCCCGGCATGTACGGTCCCTCGGCCGACGAGCTGCCGCCGCGGCGGTGAGCCGCGGCGCCGCCGCGCGCGGCGCCCTTCCCGGAGAGCACGGCACGATGGAAACACGGAAGCTCGGGACCCAGGGGCTGGTGGTGTCGGCCCTCGGGCTCGGCTGCATGGGCATGTCGGAGTTCTACGCCGGCCGCGACGAGGCCGAGTCCATCGCGACCATCCACCGCTCCATCGACCTCGGCTGCACCTTCCTGGACACGGCCGACGTGTACGGCGTGGGCGAGAACGAGGAGCTGGTGGGCCGCGCCATCCGGGGGCGGCGTCACGAGGTGGTGCTGGCCACCAAGTTCGGCAACCTGCGCGGACCGGATCGGTCGTGGGTCGGCGTCGACGGCCGGCCCGAGTACGTGAAGCGGGCGTGCGACGCGTCCCTCAAGCGGCTCGGCGTGGACTGCGTGGACCTCTACCAGCAGCACCGGGTGGACCGCACCGTGCCCGTCGAGGACACGGTCGGCGCGATGGCCGACCTCGTGGCCGCCGGCAAGGTGCGCTATCTCGGCCTCTCGGAGGCGTCGGCGGAGTCGATCCGCCGCGCGCACCGCGCCCACCCGATCACCTCGGTCCAGACCGAGTACTCGCTGTGGAGCCGCGATCCCGAGGCCGGGATCCTGCCGACCTGCCGCGAGCTGGGCATCGGGTTCGTCGCCTACAGCCCGCTGGGCCGCGGGTTCCTGACCGGGCGGTTCCGCGCCGCGACCGACATCGCCGCCGACGACTACCGCCGCGTCCATCCCCGCTTCCACGGCGACAACCTGGAGAAGAACCAGGAGCTGCTGCGTCGGATCGAGACGCTCGCGGCCGAGCTGCGCTGCACGCCGAGCCAGCTGGCGCTGGCCTGGCTGCTGGCGAAGGGACCGGACATCGTCCCGATCCCCGGCACCAAGCGGCGGACGTATCTCGAGGAGAACCTGGGCGCGCTGCGCGTCGGGCTGAGCGCCGCGGACGTCGCGCGCGTCGACGCGGCGCTGCCGGCCGGCCTCGCCGCCGGCCCGCGCTACAACGACCAGGCGATGAAGGCGGTGAACGGGTAGGGCGACGTCAGCCCTGAGACGCCGGCAGCGTCACCCGGAACGCCGTCCGCCCGGGCTTCGAGTCCACCTCGATGCTGCCGCTGTGCCGGTTGACCAGCCTCCGCACGATGTCGAGGCCGAGGCCGGTGCCCTCCCCCACGGGCTTGGTGGTGAAGAACGGGTCGAAGATCCGCTCGCGGATCCCGTCGGGGATGCCCGGACCGTCGTCGACGACCTGCACCACCACGCCCCCGGCGCTCCGCACGGCGCTCACCGACACGCGACCGCCCTCAGGCACCGCGTCGAGCGCGTTGTCGATCAGGTTCAGCCACACCTGGTTCAGCTCGCCCCCGTAGCCCTCGACCCGCGGCAGGCCCGGCTCCACGTCGACCTCGACGGTGGCCGACTTCTTCTTGACCTTGTTGCGCAGCACGGTGAGGGTGTCCGCCAGGCCCCGCTCCAGATCCAGCGGCTGCGCGACGGTCTCGCGATCCATCTGGGTGAAGCCCTTCACCGCGGCGACGATCTCGTGGATGCGCGAGGCCGCCGTCTCGATCTCCCGCGCCAGCGAGCGCGCGGCGCAGCCGTACGCCACCCACCGCAGCGCCCCGTTGAGCAACGGGCCCTCCAGGGACTCGGCGAGCTCGTCGAGCGCCGGGATCGTGACCGCGGTGTCGGCGAGCGGCCCGCCCAGCGCCGCATCGGCGCCGTGGTCCCGCAGCCAGTCGGCGATGGCGTCCGCGCGGTCGGCCTCATCGATGGGCGAGTGGGCGCCGGAGCGGCGCCGCGCCAGGCACGCGTCGCGCACCGCCTCCACCGCGGCGCGCTGCGCCGGGGTGAGGCCGGCCGCGCCCAGCTCCCGCGACGCGGTGTCGGCCGCGACCAGCCCTTCCGACAGCGACTTCGCCGAGCGGATCACCGCCGAGGCGGGGTTGTTCAGCTCGTGGGCCAGGCCCGCC
>DASPTN010000117.1:0-15638 GCA_035623395.1 Gemmatimonadales bacterium
GACGCGGCCAACCGCCCGCTGGCGCTCGATCCGAAGTGGCGCGGGCACCTCGCCGCGCAGGCCTGGCTGTGGAAGGACCACACCGGCGCCGCCGAGGCGGAGGCGATCACGGCCGCCGCGGCCCGGCACGCGCCCGAGTACCTGTCGCCCATCGGCGGCCGCTACTCGTCGGAGTGGTTCTGGTCGAAGATCTGGCGTTGCCTCAAGGTCGCGCCGGAGGTGTTCGACGCGGCCGCCAGCTGGGTGGAGCTGGCGGACTTCGTGCCTGCGGTGCTGGCCGGCGTGAGCCGCCCGGCCGCGATCCAGCGCTGCGTGTGCGCGGCGGGGCACAAGGCGATGTACGCCGACGCCCGGGGCGGCCTCCCGTCGGCGGAGTTCCTGGCGCGCCTCGATCCGCGGCTCGCCGAGCTGCGCGGACGCCTGTACGCGAAGGCGTGGGCGGCCGACCGGCCGGCGGGGCGGCTGTGCGGCGAGTGGTCCGACTCGCTCGGGCTCGTCGCCGGCATCCCCGTCGCGATGGGCGGCTTCGACGCCCACTACGGCGCCGTGGGCGCGGGCGTGGCGGCGGGCACGCTGGTCAAGATCATCGGCACGTCGACCTGCGACATCGCCGTCGCGCCGGCGCGGGAGCGCCTCGCGGACATCCCCGGCATCTGCGGCATCGTCCCCGGCTCGGTGATGCCGGGCTGCTACGGCATCGAGGCCGGGCAGTCCGCCGTGGGCGACCTGCTCGGCTGGTGGGTGGACCTGGTCGCGGGCGCCGCCGAGCACGCCCGCCTCACGGCCGGCGCCGCCCGGCTCCGGCCGGGCGAGTCGGGGCTGCTGGCGCTCGACTGGAACAACGGGAACCGCACTATCCTCGTCGACCAGCGGCTCACCGGGCTCCTGGTGGGCCAGACGCTGCACACCTCGCCCGCCGAGGTGTACCGCGCGCTCATCGAGGCGACGGCCTTCGGCGCCCGCGCGATCGTCGACCGGCTGATCGAGTACCGCGTCCCGATCGAGCGGGTGGTGTGCTGCGGCGGCATCGCCGAGAAGAACCCGCTGTTCATGCAGGTGTACGCGGACGTGCTGGGTCGCCCGATGCTGATCGCCGGCTCGCCCCAGACGCCGGCGCTCGGCGCGGCCGTCTCGGCCGCCGTCGCGGCCGGAGCGGCGGCGGGCGGGTACGACGGCTTCGAGGCGGCGCAGCAGCGGATGACCACGCTCCAGGAGCGGCGCTACGTGCCGGACCAGGCGGCGCGCCGGGTGTACGACGAGCTGTACCGGCTGTACCGCGGGCTGCACGACGCGTTCGGCGGCGTCGCCGGCGCGGGCTCGGGGGCGGACTTCGGCCGGCTGATGAAGCGGCTGCTCGCGCTGCGGGAGGAGTCACGATGAGCGACGTGGCCGCGAAGCTGCGGGAGATGGTGTGCCGCGCCAACCTGGAGCTGGTCGAGAGCGGCCTGGCGATGGGGACGTTCGGGAACGTCTCGGGCGTGGACCGCCAGGACGGCGTCATGGTGATCAAGCCGAGCGGCGTGCCGTACGCCGACCTGACGCCGGGACGCATGGTGCCCGTCTCGCTCGCCACCGGCAAGGTGCTCGAGGGCGATCTGCGTCCCTCGTCTGACACGCCGACCCACCTCGAGCTGTACCGGGCGTTCCGCTGCGGCGGCGTCGCGCACGCCCACTCCGAGGTCGCCACCGCGTTCGCCCAGGCGCGCCTTCCGATCCGCTGCCTCGGTACCACCCACGCGGACTACTTCCGCGGCGACGTGCCGGTCACGCGCGCCCTGACGCGCGAGGAGGTGGAGAAGGACTACGAGCGGAACACCGGGCTCGTGATCGTCGAGACGTTCCGCGGCGACCCGCGCGCCGCCGACGAGATCCCCGCGGTGCTCGTGGCCAGCCACGGTCCCTTCACCTGGGGCGCCGATCCGTTCGCCGCCGTCGAGCACGCCCGCGTGCTCGAGATCCTCGCGGGGATGGAGCGGACGGCCCGCCTCCTCGCCTCCGACCTCTCCGGTCCGGAGCCCTGGCTGGTGGACAAGCACTATCTGCGCAAGCACGGCCGGGACGCGTACTACGGGCAGAAGTAGGGCGGCGCACCCGCGGGCCGTTCTGTGGGACATGGACGGCACGCTGGTGGACTCGCGCGCGCTGCACTGGCGCTCGTGGCGGGAGGCGCTGGCGGCCGAGGGCGTGGAGGTCGCCGAGCGGCAGTTCCTGGCGACCTTCGGTCAGCGGAACGACCGCATCCTGCGAGCGTGGCTCGGCGAGGGGGCGACGCCGGAGGGGGTGAGGCGCGTCGGCGACGCGAAGGAGGTGGCCTACCGCCGGCTCGTGGCGGAGCAGGGCCTCGCACCGCTGCCCGGCGCGGCGGAGTGGGTGCGCCGCCTCGGTGCCGCCGGGTGGCGGCAGGCCATCGCCTCGTCGGCGCCGCGGCTCAACGTCGAGGTGGTGCTGCGGGTGATCGGGCTCGAGCGCGAGTTCGCGGCGCTGGTCTCCGCCGAGGACGTGCGCCACGGCAAGCCCGATCCCGAGGTGTTCGTGACGGCGGCGGAGCGGCTCGGCGTGCCCGCCGCGCGATGCGTCGTGGTGGAGGACGCGGAGCACGGGCTCGAGGCCGCGCGCCGCGGCGGGATGCGGAGCATCGGCGTGGGAGGCGTCGGGTCTGGCGACGTGAGCGTCGGCTCGCTGACGGAGCTGGAGGCCGACGCGTTCGAGCGGCTGGTGAGACGCTAGGTCACGCCCCGAATCTCGTTCGGAACGCCGCGATGAGCTTCCCCGGCTCCGGCCCCTTGCCCAGCGCGTGGGCCTCGCAGGCGGCGTACACCTTTTTCAGCTCCGGGTACAGCCCGGCGAGACCGGCCGCCGGACGGATGGGCGGCTCCTCGGGCTCGACGAAGCCCGCGACGATCTCCTTCCACGGCACGCGCCGCCCCTCGGACAGCTCGTCGGCGTGGTAGGCGCGCAGCGCGGCGCCGAGGCAGGCGGAGTTCCCGACCTTGAGCCGGCGCACCGGCGCCCCGTGCACGTCGGCCATCACCTGCAGGATCCCCGCGTTGGCCGCCGCGCCGCCGGTGGCGCGGATCTCCCGGACCTCGACGCCCATCCACTGCGAGTGGATCGCCAGGGACATCATCTGCGCCTCGACCACCGCGCGCACGTTGGCGCGGCCGTCGGCGGGCTCGAGCCCCCCGTACCGGCGCACGCCGGGCTCGAGGACGTTCGGCGTGATCTCGGCTTCGAACCACGGCAGCATCAGGGCGCCGCCGTTGCCGGGGCGCGTTTCCCGCAGCGCGCTCGAGAAGCCCGCCCAGTCGAGCCGCGCCTGGTCGCGCACGCGCTCCCTGGCGAGCGAGCCGTTCTTGAAGCACAGCAGCGCCATGTACCCGTCGGTCGGCGCGCCGAACACGCTCGCCGCGAGCGACGGGTCGGTGCGCGCCTCGCGCATCGTCCCGAACAGGGTGTCGCTGGTGCCGAGCGAGATCGCGACCGCGCCCTCGCCCGCGAGCCCGACGCCGACCAGGCTGCAGGGATTGTCGCCGGACCACGCGACCACCTTCGCGGCCGGAAAGCCGTGACGCTTCCTCCAGTACTCGGCGAGCGGCCCGACCACCGACCACGACTCCGCGAGCGGCGGGAGCTTGCCCGCCAGGTCGGGGGCGGTCGCGTCCAGCGCCGCGGGCGCCCACCGCTTCCGCGCGAGATCCATCAGGCTCATCCCCGCGCCGTCGCCCGGATCGATCGGGGCGTGCCGGCCCGCCAGCAGCGACGCGCCGTACGAGCTGACGAGGTGGATGGTCGCCGTGCGGGTGTAGCCGGCCGGGTCGTACTCGTAGAACTTCCGGATCTGCGGCCCCGTGAAGCGCTCGAACGCGACCGAGCCCGTGAGGCGCGACACCGCCTCCGCCCCGCCGAGCGAGCGCGTGATCTGCTCGCACTGCCGGGCGGTGCTCGAGTCCATCCAGATCGGGGAGGCCTTGCGCGTGAACACGCCGGCGAGCTGCTCCGGCAGCGGGCGCCCCGGCTCCAGCGAGGCCAGCACGGTGCGGGCGTGGGCGTTGAGGTACACGCTCCCGTGCTGCTGGCCCGAGCCCGAGACGGCGCGGACCCGCGCGGGATCGAGCCCGCTTTCGCGCCCGAGGATCCCCATCATCCGGTCCAGCGCCTCCGCCCACATCAGCGGCGACGACGTGGCGACCAGCGGGTCCTCGCGCGGCAGCACGCCGTGCGTGGTGCCGTACGCGGGAAAGTCCGCGTCGTAGCTGAGCGAGCGCTCGAACACCACCGCGCGGCGCGACCCGTCGACCTCGATCGCGATCGCGGTGAGGCTCTGGGTGCTGATGTCGAACCCGATGTAGATGGCCATGACGGCAGCAAACGTCTGCGTCCGGGGGCGCCTCCGCAAGCAGGCGCCCCCGGAGTCGTGCGACCGCTAGGGGCGAGCCGTCATCACGACCAGGCCGTCGACCCAGGCCCGCTCGGCCACCGGCACGGTCTCCATGTAGGGACCGATGAAGAACTGGTTGAACAGCATCGTCGGATGCGCTCCGGTGCGCAGCAGCACGTCGTGCCGGTCCATCACCAGCGTGCTGTCGAACCAGTACTGGATCACGCCGTCCTGCTGCCCGATCCCGTTCACGATCGAGTTGAGCTGCACGTACACCTCGACCAGGTTCCAGTTGCTCTTGTAGCCCGGACCCGGGCCGGGGAGGAACACCGGCCCGGCGCTGCTCATGCTCCGCTCGTTCTCCCACTGCGAGCCCGACTGGTAGCAGGTCACGAGCGCCCAGGCCGTGCTGTCCGGCACGCCGTTGCAGCCGGACACCGCGCGATTCTCGGTGACACCGACCAGGTTCTTGCCGACGTTGGCCGCGTCGATGTTGGTCGCGTCCTGGGTGTTCACCGACGCGTAGCCGCCGGCCGTGCCGCTGGAGTGCCAGTTGTGCTCGACGTAGATCGTGAGGTGGTTGGACGCCGGACTCACGTACTGCTGGTCGTCCGTGGTGAAGAAGTAGAACTCGTGCGGGTGGTAGGGCAGCCCCGACCCGACCCAGTTGGTGTCGTACTTCACCCAGTAGCGCAGGTACACGGAGGCCGACGGCGTGAACTGGTGGCGCATGCCCACCGTCGGCACCGGCGTGGTGCTGCCGGGGGTGAAGTCGATCTCCAGCGAGCCGGTGCTCCCCGGGGCGTGCTGCGCGGTGGTGATGCTCGTGATGCCGCCGGACGGCAGATCGTACCATCCGCGCGCGCCCAGGTTCGCGTCGTCGAAGTTCTCCTGGAAGAGCACCGACCCGCCCCCACCCCCACCCCCACCCCCGCCGCTCGTCGCGGTGGCGGTGAAGGTGATCGGATTCCCCGTGATCCCCGAGCCGGCGACCGTGGCCGTGAGCGTGTTGGTGCCCGCCGCGCTGCCGAGCGTCCAGCTGCCCACCTGCGCGACGCCGCTGGCGTTCGTCGTCTGGCTCCCGCCGCCGACCGAGCCGCCGCCCGAGGCGGCGGCGAACGTCACCGACACCCCGGCCTTCGGGTTGCCGAGCGCGTCCGTCACCACCACGGCGGGTGCCGTCGCGACGGCGCTGCCGGCCGCGGCGCTCTGGCCGTCGCCCGCCTGCCGCGCGACCAACGCGGCCGGGCCCGCGACGCCCGTCCCCTGGAAGCTGACCGCGGGCAGTCCGGAGACGCTCGCCGTCGCGCCGTTCGCGCCGGCGGCCGTCCCCAGCGTCCACGTGGTGGACGCGAGGCCCGAGGCGTCCGTCGAGCTGGTGCGGGGATTCACGCTGCCGCGCCCGGCGGTCACCGCCCAGCTCACGGTCACGCCGGTCAGGCCGTGGCCGGCGGAGTCGTTCACCTGCACGGCCAGGGGCGTCGGCAGCGCCTGGCCGGCCTGGCCGGTCTGGCGGTCGCCGCCCACCTTCGTCACCGTGGAGAGGCTGGGCACCGGCGTGCCGGTCGGCGCGCGGTCGTTGCAGGCGCCCGCAACGGCGGCCAGGCTGCCGGCGACGGCCAGGACGCAGGCGTACTTCGGAGGTGAGCCGAGCATGACGGAGGCCTCCCAGCGTGCCAGGACCGACAACCGGCCCCGGGGGACGAGGCGGCCGGTGCTCCTTCGTTCCGACGCAGGGGGGACCTCAAAGGTAACGTGCGGAAGGAAGGCCGGTAGAGGCGTGGCGGCACTCCGGTCGGGTGCGAGCCCGCACGGAGCAGCCCGCGACCCATTCCACTAGATGGCGGAGATCGAGGAGCCCATGTCCGAACCCATCTCGCGCCGCGACCTGATCAAGGCCGCCGGCGCCGCCGCCGCCGTCCCGCTGGTCGGCCGCGGGTCCCGGAGCCCCCGCGGCCGGCCGCAGGGCCGCATCCTGCCGCTGACGTCCACCAGCGAGGTGTTCGTTCCGCCGCGCGGGAGCGGGTTCCAGAAGTTCAGCTTCGACTTCCCGGAGCCGTCGGTCGAGTACGAAGGGCTGCGGTTCGGGTTCCTGGTCTTCAGCCGGGAGAACGCGTACGGTCTCGCCGCCGATCGCCTCAGCGCCGAGGTCGACGGCGGCGACCTCGTCGTCACCGGCTCGGAGCTGGTGTGGGCGGGCGGGCAGGCGCGCGCGCCCGGGCGCGTCGCGGCGAGACTGCGCAGGAACGGAGACTGGATCGAGTGGGACGTGACGGCCGCGATGGATCAGCCGATCAAGGCGGTCACGACCGTCGTGCGCGGCGTGCCGCGCGGCCGCATCTCGGTCGGGGGCGGGGGCGGGGGCGCGTCGGACGTGCACGACGACGAGGTGCTGATCGGCTACCCGTTCGGCGCGGGCGACCTGTTCGGCGGGAACACCGCGTGGAGCGCGGGCACGCCGCTCGTGATCGTGCAGCCGGAGGCCGGCGACTGCTTCTTCCTCTCCTCGCTCGACGACCGCGTCCGCGCCAAGCGCTTCTTCTTCCAGCCGGGCGAGAGCGGCTACCGGGTGGAGTGCGTGTTCGAGACGGAGGGCTGGCTCGACCAGCGCGAGGTCCGCGTCCCCACGTGGCGGGCGGGCAGGGCGGCGACCGTCGACGCCGCCGCCGGGCCGCACTTCGACCACCTCGAGAAGGCGTACCGCCTCCCGCGCTTCGCCGACCGCGACGACGCGCCGCCGTGGCTGCACGAGACCGCGCTGGTCGTCGCCCTGCACGGGATGCACTGCACGGGCTACGTGTTCAACGACTACGCACGGATGCTGGAGATCCTCCAGTGGGTGGCGGCGCTCGTCCCCCCGCAGCGCGTGCTGGTGTTCCTGCCGGCGTGGGACGGCCGGTACTACTGGGACTACCCGGTCTACCGGCCCGCCGAGCGGCTCGGCGGCGAGCGCGGATTCGTGCGGCTGGTGCGCGAGGGCCAGCGGCTGGGATTCCGCTTCATGCCGATGTTCGGCGCCAATGCGGCCAACCGGCGGCAGGCCGTCTGGCCCCGCGTCGCGGACGCGGCGACGAGCAAGATCGACGGTGACCGGTTCGACCTGAACTGGGTGGACTGGGACAACGACCGCCACGAGGAGGGGTGGCTCTCCTACATGAACCTCGGCGTGGACTCGTGGCGCGCCTGGCTCACGGGCCGCATCGCCGAGACGATCGAGCGCTACGGCGTGGACGCCTACTTCCTGGACATCACCGGCGGCTGGATGAACAACCCGCAGGCCGACATGCACGAGGGCCTGCGCCGCCTGGTGACCGATCTCCGGACGCGCCACCCGCAGGTGCTGGCCTGCGGCGAGTTCCTCTACGACGCGCTGGCCGCCTTCCTCCCGCTCCACCAGGTGTACTGGCCGCGGCTGGCGCCCTACGTCCGCGCGTTCTCGCACTTGAGCCATCCCGCGCCGGGCCGCGGCAGCAGCGGCGTGCACGAGTCCGGCTTCGGCCGGTTCGACGGCGACACGCTCTCGCTGGCGCGGCGCGAGGGCCTCATCCCCACGCTCACGGTGGTGGACGACACGTTCACGGCGCACCGGGAAGTGATGGCGGCGGTGATCCGGCGGGCGGCGGAGTGGGCCGGGATCCCCGGGTGAGCAGGCGGGTCTGCGGAGCCGCGGTGGAGGGGCGCTTGACCGGCCCGCTCGCGGACCCTAGGGTGGAGGGCATCCACGCCAGCCGGAGTGTCCGATGAGACGCAGGGACTTTCTCGCGGCCACGGCCGCCACCGTCCCGCTGTGGCGCGCGCGCCTGAGCGCGTGGCGGGGCCGCCCCGCGGCCGACGAGGCGCCGGCGCCGCTCGCGCGCCCGTTCGAGCTGGCGCGGGTGCGGCTGCTGCCGGGCCCGTTCCTCGACGCGATGCAGGTGAACCGGCGGTACCTGACGGGACTCGACCCAGACCGCCTGCTCCACACCTTCCGTCTCAACGCCGGCCTGCCGTCCGCGGCCGAGCCGCTCGGCGGATGGGAGGCGCCCGAGAACGAGCTGAGGGGCCACTTCACCGGCCACTACCTCTCGGCCTGCGCGCTGATGTCCGCCAGCCTCGCCGACGCCGACGTGAAGGCGCGCGGCGACCTGATGGTGACGGAGCTGGCGCGCTGCCAGCAGGCGCTCGGCAACGGATACCTGAGCGCGTTCCCGGAGACGTTCTTCGACCGGCTGCGGGCCGGGCGGCCGGTGTGGGCGCCGTTCTACACCCTGCACAAGATCATGGCCGGCCTGCTCGACATGCACACCCTCGCCGGCAACGCCCAGGCGCTCGACGTGCTGAAGGGGATGGCGCGCTGGACGGCGGGCTGGGCGCAGCCGCTGGGCGACGACGCGATGGCCCGCGCGCTGGAGCGCGAGTACGGCGGGATGAACGAGCTGCTCTACAACCTCTCGGCCGTCACCGGCACCGCGTGGTACGCGGAGCTGGCGCACCGCTTCGACCACGAGCGTTTCTTCGGCCCGCTGGCCGCGGGAAGGGACGAGCTGAAGGGCCTGCACGTCAACACCAACATCCCCAAGGTGATCGGGGCGGCGCGGCGCTACGAGCTCACCGGCGAGGCGCGCTACCGCGCGGTGGCCGAGTACTTCTGGCGCGAGGTCTCGACCCGGCGCGCCTACGCGACCGGCGGCACCAGCAACGGGGAGGGATGGAACACCGAGCCCGGCGTCCTGGCCGCCGAGCTGTCGAGCGAGACCCAGGAGTGCTGCACCAGCTACAACATGCTGAAGCTCACCCGGCACGTGTTCGGCTGGACGGCCGATCCCGCCGCGGCCGACTACTACGAGCGGCTGCTGTGGAACGGCGTGCTGGGCACGCAGCACCCGGCCGACGGCGACAAGCTCTACTACGTGCCGCTCGCCTCCGGCTACTGGAAGCTGTTCGGCACGCCGCTGCACGACTTCTGGTGCTGCACCGGCACCGGCTGCGAGTCGGCCGCGAAGTTCGGCGACTCGATCTGGTTCCACGACGACGACGGCGCGTGGCTGAACCAGTACATCGCCTCGGAGGTGGACTGGGCCGAGAAGGGCGTCCGGCTCGTGCAGGACACGCACTTTCCCTCGGTCCCGGGCACGTCCGTCACGGTGCGAGGCGCGCGTCCGACGCGCTTCACGCTGCGCGTGCGGGTCCCGGCGTGGACCCGCGGCGGCGGCGCCAGCCTGAACGGCCGGCCGCTCGACGGCTTCGCCGCGCCGGGCGGCTACCTCGTGGTGGACCGCGTGTGGAAGGACGGCGACCGGCTCGAGGTCTCCCTCCCGATGTCGCTCCACGTGGCCCCGATGCCGGACGATGCGACGGTGCAGGCCGTGATGTACGGGCCCCTCGTCCTGGTGGGAAAGCTCGGTACCGACGGCATCACCGACGAGAACCGGCGCGCCGAGCCCACGCGGCCCGGCCGGGTGCCGGAGTTCAAGTACCAGCCGCCGCCCGTGGCGGCGTTCCGCGTGCGGTCGGACGATCCCGCGACGTGGATCGAGCGCGTGGCGGGGGACACGGATGCCGGCGGAGGGAGCGGCGGCGCGTCCGGCCGTGCCGCCGGGCCCCAGCCGCCGACGTTCCGGACCAGCGGGCAGGCGCAGGACGTCACCCTCGCGCCGTTCTACTCGGTCATCGACGAGCGGTACGCCGTGTACTGGAAGGTCGCGCGGGAAGGGTAGCGCTGCCGCCGCTCCGGTCGGCGGCCGCCGATTCTGCTGCGGCGACTACGCACCTCGTGCGTCGGGAGGACAGCTTTCGTTGCGCGGGCGCGACGGTCGAGCGGCGGCGGCCTCCGGACGCTGGAGCGTAATGGTCTGTCGCACAACGGATTAGCGGCGCTCCGCCCGTGCCGTGCCACCGGGCCCGCCAATTGCGAATTGCTGGCAGCCGGATTCTCCGACGTCCCCTGTCTCAAGGACTCTAGCCCCTCGGAAGGAGGCACAGCCGTCTATGGATAGGAAGCCCTTCGTGCCACCGACGTTGAATGAGGAGGCCTCGCTGGCTGAGGTGACGCTGGTGAGCGAAACCGGCGGCGGCGGACTCCCCACCTAACGTCGGACAGTGTAGCGTCGCGGACGCGCCAGTCCCTCGCGGGCTGGCGCGTTTGCTTTGCCTCCCGCACCCTTAGCCTGATGAGCGCGCGAATCGAAGTGCGCAGCGACGACCTCGCCCTCGCCGGCTGGGTCGCCGCTTGGCTCGACGGCATGCGCCTGTCGCCGCCGGTGTCGCTCGCCTTCGAGCTGCGACTCGTGCGGGAGCCCCTCGTCGGCGCGGAGGATTCGCGGACGCCGTTCCAGCAGCCCGGCGTGGAGATCCGGAGCGGCCCGCCGCACGGGGACGTCCGGATCACGTGGCTCGCGGCGCCGGCCCGGGCCCGGATCGCGCCGGGCGCGCTCACCGCGTCGGTCGAGCTGACCGAGGCGGCGCTCGCCGACCGCGAGCCGCTGCAGCAGTCGTTCCTCGCGGTCGTGCTGATCCTGCTGCTGCGGCGCGCCGGGTGGCACCACGTGCACGCCGCGCTCGCGCGCGATCCGCGGGGCCGCGACTGGCTGTTCGCCGGCGACGCCCAGTCGGGGAAGTCCACGACGGCCGCGCTGCTGGCGACGTGGGGCTGGGCGGTGGGATGCGATGACGCCGCCTTCCTGGTGCGGAACCCGTCGAGCGTGGAGGCGGTGGCGCAGCGCGCCCCGGTGGCGCTCCGGCCGGCGGGCCGCGCGCTGCTCGGCCTCGCGGGCGGCCGTCCCGCGCGCGGCGGCCGGAAGAGCGCCTTCTTCCCCGAGGATCTCGGCGGCACCTGGGCGGCGCGGGTGGAGCCCCGCATCCTGGTCTTCCCGCGGATCGAGGGCGAGCGCACGAGCGCCGCGCCCCTGCCCGCGCGCGAGGCGCTGGCGGAGCTGGTGCGCTGGTCCGCCTGGGTGGTGCTCGAGCCGGAGCTGGCGCAGGAGCATCTCGACCTGCTCAACGCCCTCGCCCGACAGGCACGGTGCTACCGCGTCGCGCTGGCGCCCGACCTGTTCCACCACCGGGACCTGCTGATGGAGCTGGTGCCATGACGCGTCGTTACCGGCGGCATCCCGAGCTGAGGCTGACGGCGCTCGAGGGTGAGGGCGTGGCCCTCCACCTCGGCACCCGGCGCTACTACACCGTGAACGAGAGCGGCCTCGACCTGCTCGAGGCCCTCGCGTCCCCGAAGACGCTGGACGAGCTGGCGGGTGTCCTCACGGCGAAATACGAGGTGACGGACGCGCAGGCGACCGACACGGCCCGCGCCTTCGTCGAGCGCGGCGTGAAGGCGGGCGTGCTGCTGCTGGAGGAGCAGCCCTGAGCCGGGGCCTCACGCCCGCCTGGCGCGTGCGCGCGCTCGCCGCGTGCGCGGTGCTGCCGCCGCTCGTCTCGGTGGTTTCGCTCGAGCGGATCGCGCGCGTCGCGCGCGCGGCCGCGCGCCGCAGCCCGACCGCGCCCGACGACGACCTGATGGCCGCGTACGTGAGCCAGCTCCTGTACCGGCTGCCGCCGCCCTGGCGCCACACCTGCCTCAAGCGGGGCGTCGTGCTCTACTGGCTGCTCCGCCGGGCGGGCAGTCCCGTCGCGCTGCACATCGGGGTTCGCAAGGATGACGCCGGCGCGCTGGCGGCGCACGCGTGGCTGGTGAAGGACGGGCGGCCGTACCTGGAGCAGGATCCCGCGCACAGCGCGCGGTTCACCGAGATCGCGAGCTTCCCCTCGCCGGCGGCCGGATGACCGGGGACGCGCCGACCCTGGTGCGCACGCTGCGGCTGCGGGGGGTGATCGACGTGGCCGCCCTGTGCGAGGCGTGGGCCCGGGCGGACGGGCGCTCCGTGGCCCGGCTGATGGCGTGGGAAGGGGGCACCCAGTGGCTGCTGAGGCGCCTGGCGGCCATGGGCATCGAGGACGCGGTCCCGGACGGGCTGCGTGCCTCGCTGCGCGCCGCGGCCGCGGCCGAGCGGGCGCGGTGCCTGCTCGTCGACGCCGAGGCGGAGGGCCTGGTCCGCTACCTCGGCGAGCGGGGCGTTCCCTGCGTGCTGATCAAGGGGACGGCGAAGCGCGCGGCCGCCGCGCGCTACCCGGGGGTCGACGCGCGCGCGACCGTCGACGTGGATGTGCTCCTGCCGGCTGAGCGCGTCGACGAGGTGTGGAACGACCTGCGGGCGCAGGGCTGGCCGTTCGCGGGCGACCCGTCGCTGACGCCGGCGGGCCACTACCACCCGCCGCCGCTCCGGGGTCCGAACGGCGTCGGCGTGGAGCTGCACAGCTCGACCGGGCGAGCGGTCGCGCCGGCGGAGGCGTGGCAAAGGGTCTCCGGCGGCGACGAGCTGGAGTGGCACGGCGTGCGCGTGCGGGTGCCGCCGGCGACGGAGCTGCTGTGGCACGGCCTCGCGCACGCGGTGCAGGCGGGCGCGCCGGGCTTCCGGCTGCGCTCGTTTCTCGACGCGGCCGCCGTCCTCGCGTCCGGGGTTCCGCTCGACTGGGACGTCGTCTCCGCGCGACTCGTGGCGGGCGAGGAGGCCGACCCGCGGCTCGCGGCCTCCTGGCTCGGTGCCGCCGCGGATCTCGCCGGTCCTCCGGTGCTGCCTCAGCCGCGCGCGCCCGCGGATGCGCCGAGGTTCGACGTGACCCGGGCGCTGGCCTGGCGACTCGCGGTCCTCGACGGCGGCGGCGAACGGGGCTTCCGGGAGCGGCTGCTGGAGGAGGGCACGCGCACGGAGCTGGGCATCTCCGCCACGCCGGTGGTGCGGGGGACGGGGCCGTTCCGCCAGGCGCGGCGGTGGATGGCCGGCCGGGTGGCGCGGCTGGCGTACCGGGGCTGGCGCGCCGCGGCGCGGGCGGGTGTCGCGTGAGCCAGCCCGTGCAGTTCCGCCGCGGCGTGAGGCGCTGGTGGGACCTGGTCGAGATGCTGGCCTGGCGCGACATCCAGATCAAGTACAAGCAGTCCGTGATGGGCTTCCTGTGGGCGATCCTGATGCCCGCGCTGGTGGTCGGGGCCGGGGTGGCGGTGCAGTACGGGCTGGGGTGGTACGCGGGCCGGCGCGTGGACGTGCAGAACCTCGCTGCCGTGGCGGTCAAGTCCGTGCCATGGGCGTTCTTCGTGGCGTCGCTCCGCTTCGCGACCAACAGCCTGATCGCCAACCGGGAGCTGGTGACGAAGGTCTACCTGCCGCGCGAGGTGTTCCCGGTTGCCGCGGTGCTGTCGCAGTTCGCGGACTTCGCGGTGGCGTCGGCAGTGATGATCGTGGTCCTCGCCTTCGCCGGCATCGGCGCGAGCCCGGCGCTGGCGTGGGTGCCGGTCCTGGTGCTGGGCCTGGTCGTGCTGTGCCTGGGGCTCGGGATGTTCCTGTCGGCGGCGGCGCTGTTCTTCCGCGACGTGAAGTACCTGGTGGACGTGGTGATCACCTTCGCCGTCTTCTTCACGCCGGTCTTCTACCCGGTCGAGATCTTCGGCCGCCATGCGGCCACCGCGATGCTCAACCCGGTGGCGCCGCTGCTCGTCGGCCTGGCCGACGCCGTGGTGGGCCGCCGGGCCCCGGACGCGGCGTGGACCGCCTACGCGCTGGGCGTCGCGGCCGCCTGCTGCGCGGGCGGGGTGCTCGCGTTCCGGCGGCTCGAGCCCTGGTTCGCGGAACGGATCTGAGCCCGATGGCCGACACCACCGTCGAGGTCGAGCGCGTCTCGAAGAAGTTCCGCCGCGGCGAGCTGCACGACTCGCTGCGCGACCTGGTGCCCGCGCTGGTGCGTCGCGCGGTGCGCCGGGAGCCGCAGCCGGAGCTGGCGGCCCGCGAGTTCTGGGCGCTGCACGACGTGTCGTTCGCCGTGAGCCGGGGCGAGGCGCTGGGCGTGGTGGGCGGCAACGGCGCGGGCAAGAGCACGCTCCTCAAGCTGCTCGGCGGCATCCTCCGGCCCACCCGCGGCGCGGTGCGCATCCACGGCCGGCTGTCGGCGCTCATCGAGGTGAGCGCGGGGTTCCACCCGGATCTCACCGGGCGCGAGAACGTCTTCCTCTACGGCACCATCCTCGGGATGTCGCGCGAGGACATCCGCCGCCGGTTCGACGCGATCGTGGCGTTCTCGGGGCTCGAGGAGTTCATGGACACGCCGGTGAAGCGCTACTCGTCGGGGATGTTCGCGCGGCTCGGCTTCTCGGTGGCGGCGCACGTGGACCCGGACGTGCTGCTGGTGGACGAGGTGCTGAGCGTCGGCGACCTCGTCTTCCAGCGCCGCTGCACCGAGCGGATGCGCGAGGTGATCCGCCAGGGCACGACGGTGGTGTTCGTGTCCCACAACCTGCGGGCGGTGAGCGACCTGTGCAGCCGGGCGCTGCTGCTCGATCACGGCCGAGTCACGGCCGCTGGCGAGCCGGACCGCGTGGTCGAGGCGTACCTGGTCGACTCGCTCGCCGGCCGCCACGACGTCGACGGGCGCGACGCGTACATCGCGCGGGTCGCGGTGCGCGGCGCCGACGGCTCGCGCACCGTGTTCCAGTCCGGCGAGCGGGCGTGGGTGGACGTCGACGTCACGGCGCGGACGGCGTGCGACCGGCTGTCGGTCACCCTGTACCTGCAGGACGGGAACGCGCTCGGCGTGTTCGACACCAGCACCCAGCGCCTCGGCCTCGATCCCATCCGCCTCGCGGCCGGCGAGACGTTCCACTGCTCCGTGCAGCTCGACCTGCACCTCGCGCCCGGCACCTTCCACGTCGGGGCCGCGCTGATCCGCTACGACGTCCAGCGGGAGTACGACCGCTGGTTCCCGGCCGCGTCGCTGGTCGTCGCGACCGACCGCGACGTGCGCGGGATCGCCAATCTCCACCCGCGGGTCGTGGCGTTCGCGCCCGGTCCCGCGCCGGCTCCGTCGTCACGCCCGTAGGCAGTGCGCGTCCCGCGTCGCTCGACGGCCGCGCGATGACCGGCGCGTGGAAGCGGCCGGCCGGCGCGGCGCTGGCCCTCGCGGGCCTGGCGCTCATCCTCGTCCTGACGCTCACGCCGGCGGCCGGGCCGGACACCGGAGCGTTCCGCTGGTGCCTCCTGTGCGGCGACGTCGGGACCGCCGACTTCGTCGCCAATGTGGCGCTGTTCGTTCCGCTCGCCGCCGGGCTCGTGCTCCTGGGCTGGAGGGCGCGCGGCACCGTCGCGGCCGCCGTGCTCCTCGCGACCGCGATCGAGATCACCCAGCTGGCGATCCCCGGTCGCGAGTCCACGCTGGGCGACATCGTCGCCGCGGGCCTGGG
>DASPTN010000118.1:0-41494 GCA_035623395.1 Gemmatimonadales bacterium
GCACTTCGTCGAGCGACTTGCCCCGCCCCACCTCGACGCCGAGGCTGCGGTTGCGCGACAGCGGCCCGGTCGACGTCAGCAGCAGGTCGCCCATGCCGGCCAGGCCGGCGAAGGTGGCGGGCCGCGCGCCCAGGGCCACGCCCAGCCGGGTGATCTCCGCCAGACCCCGGGTGATGAGCGCGGCCCGGGTGTTGTGCTCGAGGCCCAGCCCGTCCAGGATGCCGGCCGCGATGGCGACCACGTTCTTGAGCGCGCCGGCCAGCTCGACGCCGATCACGTCGTCGTTGGTGTAGAGCCGGAAGTGCGGCACGCCGAGCGCGGCCTGCGCGCGGCGCGCCGTGCCCTCGTCCGTCGACGCCACCACCGCGGCGGTCGGCTGGCGCTCGTACACTTCCTTCGCGAAGGTCGGCCCCGACAGCGCCGCCACCGCCGTGCCGGCGGGGAGCACCTCGGCCAGCACCTCCGACATCCTCCGGTGCGTGCCGGGCTCGAGGCCCTTCGACGCCCCGATCACCAGCGCGCCCGCCGCGATGCCGGACGCCGCCGCGCCCACCACCCGCCGCACCGCGTGCGACGGCGCGGCCGAGATGACCACGCCCGCGCCGCGGACCGCCGTCAGGCCGTCGGTCGTCGCCGTCAGGGACGGCGCGAGCGGCGCATCGGGCAGGAACAGGTCGTTCCGGTGGCGCCGGTTGACCTCGTCGGCGACCTCGGGTTCGTGCGCCCACAGGACGACCTCGTCGCCCTTCGCGCACAGCAGGTCCGCCAGGGTCGTGCCCCAGCTCCCCGCGCCGAGCACCGCGACGCGCGTCACCGGGCCGCTTCCCGCCGGCGCCGGAAGCGCGCCTCGGTGCCCGCCAGCAGGCGGCGGATGTTGCTCCGGTGGTTGAAGATCACGAACAGCGCCACGCAACCCGCGACCCAGAACGCCGTGAGGCGGCTCGGGTACAGCAGCCGCACCAGGACCGGGAAGGCCAGCGCCGCGGCGATCGAGCCGAGCGACACGTAGCCGGTCACCGCCACCAGCCCGATCCACACCACCGCCGCGGCGCCGATCGCGCCGGGCAGATAGGCCAGGAACACCCCGGCCGCCGTGGCCACGCCCTTCCCGCCCCGGAAGCTCACGAACGGCGAGAACACGTGGCCGAGCACCGCGGCGGCGCCCACCACCAGCGCCCACCACGCCGGCTCGCGCGTGAGCGCCGCGTACACCAGCACGGGCGCGGCGCCCTTCGCCACGTCGAACGCGCCGGCCGGCAGCGCCGCCTTCCATCCCAGCAGCCGGTACAGGTTGGTCGCGCCGAGGTTCTTGCTGCCGTGCTGCCGCAGGTCCACGCCCGCCATCCAGCGCGCCAGCAGGTACGAGGTCGGCACCGCGCCGAGCAGGTAGGCCGGCGCCAGCCAGCCGAGGTGGATCCACGTGATCGCCATCAGGCCGCCGAGGCCCGGCGGCGGCGCGTGAAGCGCAACCGGATGGGCGTGCCCTCGAACCCGAACCGCGCCCGGAGGCCGTTGATGACGAAGCGGCGGTACGACTCCGGGATGCCGTCGGGATGCGAGGCGACGATCGCGAACGTCGGGGGCTCCTCCCCGATCTGCGAGCCGTAGAGCAGCTTCAGCTCGGAGCCGCCCACCTGCGGCGGCTGCCGCTCGGCGATCATCTCCTTGATCGCCCGGTTCACCTCGGCCGTCTGCACCCGGCCCTTGCGCGCGTCCGCGACCCCCACGACGGTCTCCAGCACCTTCTGGACCCTCAGGCCGGTGAGCGCCGACAGGAAGATGAACGGCACGTCCGCCAGGAACGGCGCCCGCTCCACCGCGCGCTTCCGTCCCTCCTCCGCCGTGCGCGTGTCCTTCTCGACCAGGTCCCACTTGTTCACGGCGACCACGAGCCCGGTGCCCGCCTCCCAGGCCTGGGCCGCGACCTTGAGATCCTGCGTGTGCAGGCCGTCGGCGGCGTCCACCACGATCACGCACACGTCCGCGCGCTCGATCGCCCGCTGGGTCCGGAGCAGCGCGTAGAACTCCACGGCCTCGTCGATCTTGCCCCGCCGCCTCAGGCCGGCGGTGTCGATGAAGGTGAGCGCGCGCCCCTTGAACGCGAGCGGGCTGTCGATGGCGTCGCGCGTCGTGCCAGGCTCGGCCGCCACGATGTGCCGGTCCTCGCCGAGGAGGCGGTTCACCAGGCTCGACTTCCCCACGTTCGGCCGGCCGACCACGGCGATCGCGATGGAGTCCTCCGCCTCGCCGGGCTGACCGGCGGGGAGCGCCGCGGCCACCACGTCGAGCAGGTCGCCCACGCCCTTGCCGGTGGCGGCCGAGACCGCGACCGGGTCGCCGAGGCCCAGCTCGTAGAAGACGAGGTGGCGCGTCTCCCGCGCCAGGGCGTCGGCCTTGTTCACGACCAGCACGACGGGCTTGCCCCTGCCCCGCAGGTATTCGGCGATCTCCTGATCGGCCGGCGCCGGGCCGACGTCCACGTCCACGAGGAGCAGGATCAGGTCCGCGGCGGCCACGGCCAGCTCCACCTGGCGCCGGATCGCCGCGTCCATCGGCTCGTCCGACGACGGGAGGAAGCCGCCGGTGTCCACCAGCCAGAACGCGCGGCCGTTCCACTCCGCCTTGGCGAAGTGCCGGTCGCGGGTCGAGCCGGGGCGCTCGTCGACGATCGCGGCGCGCCCGCCGACGATCCGGTTGAAGAGCGTGGACTTGCCGACGTTCGGCCGGCCGATCAGGGCCACCGTCGGGGCGGTGGCACCGGATGCGGGGCGAGGTCCTGCGTTCGGCGCGGTGGCCCCCGGGGTGCCGCCGGATCCAGCGGGCGCCGCGGCAGACGCCTCCGCTGCGGGTCTGCGTACGTTCGGCGCGCTCACGCCGCGGCCTCGACGCCCAGCGCGTCGGTGAAGTGGTACGAGAGCACGACCGGCACCGGCGCGGCCGCCACGAGCGAGGCGAGCGAGACGTCGTCCACGAACAGGCCGTCGTCGTTCACCGCCTCGGCGGGGAGCAGGGCCAGGTCGTAGTCCGGGCGAGAAGCCAGCGCGGTGCCGAGGTCCGCGCCGGCGAGGAGGCCGGCCGTCGTGACGCTGGCGCCGAACCAGGTGTTCTCCACCGCGGCGCACTCGAAGCGGCCGCCGGTCGCGCGCGCGAGCGCCGAGAGCACCTCGGGCATCAGCGGCCCCATCGCGGTTCCGGTCAGCACCAGGACGCGCCGGTCCGTCATGTCCGGGAGGCTGTGGGCCTCGGCCGCGATCAGGCTCTCCAGCCAGCGCACCGCGCCCACGCCGTTCTCGACCTGCTCGAAGCCGTCGTACGCCTCGGCGGGAGGGAACGGCTCGCCGGCGCGCATGTACAGCTCGTCGGAGCCGTAGACCCATCCTGAGCCGCGCTCGTCCCGGGCCCTGGCCGACCACCCGCGCACCGTCGCCAGCGCCCGCCGCGCCTCCACGGCCGTGGGCGCGCGCACCAGGTCGAGCTTCGAGTAGGCCGTCAGGGCGACGGGCACGACCGACACGCTCAGCACCGGGGCGCCCAGACCGTACAGATCGGAGAGCGTCCGCTCGAGCACCAGCTCGTCGTTGAGGCCCGGGACCAGGACGACCTGGGTGTGGAAACGGATGCCGGCCGCTGCGAACATCCGGAGCTGCGGCAGGATCTCCGGGGCCTTCGGGTTCCGGAGAACGCGGCGGCGCACCTCGGGATCGGTCGCGTGGACCGACACGTACAGGGGAGACAGCCGGTACTCGAGGATCCGTCGGACGTCCTTGTCCTTCAGGTTCGAGAGGGTGGCGAAATTCCCGTAGCGGAAGCTGAGCCGGTAGTCGTCGTCGCGGATGAACAGCGGCTTCCGCGCCTTGGTTGGGTTCCCGTCCACGAAGCAGAAATCGCAGCGGTTGTTGCAGCGGCGGACCTTGGGCGGCTCCAGGACGACGCCGAGGGCCAGCCCCTCCGGGCGCTCGACGTCGTACTCGGTCTCTTCGCCCGTCGCCGACCGCACGTGCAGGACGAACGCCTCGTCGGCGGTCAGGAACTCCCAGTCGAGGAAGTCCACCAGCTCGCGGCCCCCGATTGCGAGCAGCTCGTCCCCGGGCTTGAGGCCGAGCTGGTCACCGAGGGACTCGGGTGCGACGGCGGCGACGCGTAGCATGGGCCTATGATCATACAGCGTAACGCCTTACTCCACAATACCTTCTGTCGCAGACCTAAAGCTATGTCGCAGGCTAGGTTCCGATCAGCGCCTGCAGCGTTGGCGCCGGGTTCTGCTCCGGCGTGCCGCTACGGCCGGCTTCTGGGCGTGAACCGCGCCCGACGCGGCGCGAGCAGCCGCGCGACGGCCGACCCGGGCCGCCCGGCCGAGCCGGCGCCCGACGCAGTGGAGGCCTGCCATCTGACACGACCGGGGCCGGCGACACCGTTGGGCCCAGGCGATGCGCTGGCGGTGCGATCGGCGGAGCTGGCCAGGGAGGCCCGCGCCCGGTCCGCGACTGGAGCCCCCGCGGTCAGGGGCGGGACGCTGACGAAGCCGAGCGAATAGACGCCTTGCGACGACTCCTGCATCACGGCCAAGGTGGAGCCGTCGGGCGACATGCTCAGTCCGTTCACCGCCATCCCGAACTGCAGGTGGTCGATCGGGGTGCCGTCGCTCGTCCGGACCCGGACGTTGCCTTTGTTCCCGTAAGAGAAGTAGATCGCCTGACCGTCGGGCGAGAGGACGATCGGCTGGTACACGTAGTGGAGGCCGCTGGGCGTGAGCACGTACTGGAGCGTGCTGTCGTAGATGTCGCCGCCCACGGTGACGTGAGCACCGCTGCCATCCACCTGCGCCGCGAGGCCAGGGATCCGGGCGGTCTTCGCAGGCTCGAAAGCGTCCGTGGCCGCATCGTAGCGCTGGAACTCGCCGTCGCCGCCGTTCAGGACAACGACTGAATGGTCGTACGAGCGCGCGAGTGCGCCGCCGCCCGTCTGCCCGCCGCTTCCGGCGTCGGTGCGCAACTGTACCGCTCCGGTGGAAGGGGCGTAGGTGTAGAGGTGGCCGGTTCCGGCGGCGTAGTTGTTGGCGGTGATGAGCACCTTGCCGTTCGCGGCCGCCACGGCGGTCACCAGGTCCATCGTCGAGTCCACCCCGGGCAGGGGCACCGTCGTGACCAACGGCGGACTCGCCCGCAAGTCGACGATCGCGAGGGAGCGCGTCAGCACGAGCGGCACGAAGAGCGAATCGCCCCCTGAGGAGAGGTCGAAGCCGCCGGCGTAGTCGCCGAGGTCGATGGTCCCGCTGAGCGTCATCCCGCCCCGCGAGAAGACGCCGATCCTCTGGAAGTCGCCCTGGTTGAGATACAGCTCGCCCCGCCGGCTGTCCCAGACCATTTGGCCGAACGGAAGACTGACCGTCGCCGAGCTCACCGGCACGTTCACAGTGGGAATGACGCTCATGGCGCCCGCCGCGGACTCGACCACCTGGCTGGTGTTCCCCGAAGCGTCGCGCGCGTAGAAGCGCATCTGGATGGGGCCGGCCCAACTCTGCAGCACCGGGATGTTCAGGTAGTCGTTGATCCAGCCGGTCGCATTCACGACCACCGAGTCCCGCAGTCCCTGAGGCTCGACCTCCCAGATCAGCGAGCGGATGACGTTGTTGTCGGTGGCGATGAAGATGATCCTGACGGAGTCCCCCACGAACCACTGACCGGCAAGAGGGAAGTCGTAGGCGCCGCCGAAGGGTGGCGCGAGCATGATCTCCGCTGTGGGGGGGATGGTATCCACCATGCCCGGCAGCGTCGTCCCCATCGAGGTGCTGTGCAGCGCGGCATCGAACGCGGTGACCGCGACGTGGACCGGCACGCCGAGGCTGCACGAGTCCGGCAGAGTGACGCTCGCACTCCGCGTATCCGACTTCAGCATCGGCTCGCCCATGACGAGGGTCGCGTCGCACGGCCCCGACACGTCGAGGAACGTCGCCCACAGGCCGACGGAGCTGGTGACGGTGAAATTCACCGCCACCTTGCCGCCGGGCTGCAGCACGGTGGAGGAGTCGATCGCGATCGTGCTGAAGGCGGGGGCCGGCCCGGGCGTCAGCGTGGGACTGCAGGTCGCGGACACGCTGCTCGACTCCATCGTGCCCCCGACGACCTGGTAGCGGTACACGACCTTCACGGCGAACGGGACGCCGGCGGTCAACTCCCAGCCCGACTGCTGCGGCCCATTCCTCCCGATCTCGGGGTTGCCCCATGACTCCTGAACGCTCGCCTGGGAAATGCCGGCGGAGTCCGTCACCTTGCCGAGGTCGTTGGCTGCATAGAAGTAGATCTCGGCGTCCTGCCAGGTCGCGTCGCCCGATCCGACCGGGGTTGCCTCAAGGTCGATGCCGCAGGTCAGGTACGGGTAGTTCTGGGCATCGGTCCCGTAGGTCGGGCCCTGCACCCGCGTGACCGAGAGCGCGACGGTGAACCCGTGTGTCGTGGAGTCGCGGCACGCAGCGAGCCCCGCACCCAGCACGGCCAGGGCGATCAGGCTCTTCGCCGCGACCAGCGGAGCGACCCGATGCAGCGCGGTCGACGTCCCCGGCTGATGGACCATACCTGTGGCCTCCCGGACATGGACCCGCCGGACGTTGCCGACGCACGGTCCCCGCCAGTGACCTTAGCTCGCGGGTGTTAGGGAGGTGTTAGGGTAGTCGATTGGGGGCCCGATTGGCCGATGGGAGAATGCGACTCCCGCTGTCGGGGATGGGGGGCGCATTCGTCGGGGGCGCGGCGTGTCGATCGCTCATCCGGACGGCCAAGCTCGTCGCGGGCGGGCCGGCTGGCCGGCGACGGCCACGGCCGCTGTTGCGCTGGGTCCTGAAAGAGCGGGCGACCGGATTCGAACCGGCGACGTCCAGCTTGGGAAGCTGGCATTCTACCCCTGAATTACGCCCGCCGAATGAGGCGCAACCTACGAAGGCTGCGCCCCCCCGTCAACGACCGTCACTGCATCTTGTACTTGTAGGCGATGATGCCCCGCCCGTTCCCCGTCAGGTTGAAGTCGTAGGACTGACCGGGGTTCCCGTTGGCGTTCAGGTCCGGCAGCTCCACCGTCTGGGTCGCCACCACGTCGCACGCACCGTTCACGAACTGGACCGCCAGCGTGAAGCTCTTCAGGAGCGACGGCCGCAGGTTGGTCACCATCCCGTGGAGCGTCGCGGACGTGTCGCTCGGCTCGAAGCGCAGCACCGACATCTCCCACGGCAGCGAATCGGCCCTCAGCAGCACGTGCAGGGTGGAGTCCTTGTTGCCGGTGTCCTGCCACGCGCGGGCGAGCACCTGGAGCGAGGTCCGGTTCATCGAGTCCACGGCCACCAGCCGCCGGGCCGCGTCCAGCATCCGCACCGAGTCCTTCATCGCCAGGTAGACGTTGCTCAGGTTGTACAGCCCGTCCCGGTCGCAGCGGTCCTTCTCCAGGCCCAGATTGAACGCCCGGGCCGCCAGCTCGAACTGCCTCGAGCGGAACAGCGCCGTGCCCGCATCCATCAGGTCGAGCGCATCCGCCGAGTCGGTGTGGGCCAGCATCGAGTCGTAGACCACGCGCGCGTCGGCATCGCGATGCTGCGCACTGAGCACGCTGGCCAGGCTCGCCTGGGCCGGCAGATCCCGCGGCCGCATCCGCAGCACTTCCCGGTAGGCGCTCTCGGCCTGCTCGTAGTACCCCATCTTCACCACGCTGTCCGACACGTTGCGCCGCTGGGCCTCCGCGCGCACGGCCGCGGTGTCGACCGCCTCGCGGGTGAGCAGCCGCGCCGCGTTGAACAGCGCCGTCTCGCGGAGATCCTCGCTGGCGCGATCGTCCGTGGAGCGCGCGGCCAGGCGGAAGTACGCGATCGCGCTGTCGGTGTGGCCCTGGTTGTAGAAGATGCCCGCCATGTTGACGAAAGCGTTCGGGCGGCTCCGGTAGATCACGTTGGCCTTCCGGAACAGGGCCAGCGCGGAATCCGGGTTGTCGTTCATGATCTGCGTGGCCGCGTTCTGCAGCGGGACCCACTCGTTGAAGCGCTCCCGCTGGATCTCGCGCTTGCACTCCGGATCCGTGGCCGCCTCCGCCCGCGTGTACGCGGAGTCGGCGCCCACGAGGTCGTGGTTCAGCACGTACACCTCGCCGTACAGATACCACAGGGTCGCCTGGTCGACGCCCCCGCCCTTGGCCGCGTCGCCGAGCAGCCGGATGGCGTCCGCGATCCGATTCCGTCGCTCGTCGTCGTACTTCGTGGCCTTGGCCTGATCGATGTGCTGCTTGGCCCCGTTGAGGCGGAAGTTCCCGCGGTAGTCGAGGTGACGGCACTCCGGTGCCGCCTGCCCGAGCGCCGACGTGACCGTGAACGCCAGCGCCGCGAGGGGCGCGATGATGGTCAGACTACGCGATGCCATTCCCTGGTACCTCCCTGGAGGTGAAACCACTCAAGTCTCAAAAGATCCATGAGTTAGCTGACCCCGTCAACACCTTACTTGAGGTCCCTTCCGTACAGCACGCCGGCCCCGGTGTTGAAAACCACGACCTCCTCCCGAGCCGAGAGGACACCGGCCGCGAGCAGCTTCCGAGCCGCCGCGACCGCGGCGCCGCCCTCGGGACAGGCGTCGATCCCTTCGAGCCCCGCCATCAGCCGGGCCCCTTCCGAGAGGTCGGGATCGCTCACCGCGACCGCCCCTCCCCCGCTCTCGCGGAGGGCCTGCAGCATCAGGGCCCCCCCGAGGGGCGCCGGCACCCGGAGCCCGCTCGCCACCGTCTCCGGATTGGGCCACGGCTCGCACCGGTCGGCCCCGGCCTCCCACGCCCGCACGACGGGCGCGCAGCCTGCCGATTGCACGGCGAACAGACGCGGCATCGGCCCGGAGAGCCAGCCGGCCCCGATCAGCTCGCCAAAGGCCTTCCACATCCCCACGAGGCCGGTCCCGCCTCCCGCGGGGTAGATGATCGCCCCGGGGAAACGCCAGCCCATTTGCTCTGCAATCTCCAGGCCGAGCGTCTTCTTGCCCTCGATCCGATAGGGTTCCCGAAGGGTCGAGAGGTCCATCGCGGCCCGCTCGGCGGCGTATTGCCGGGCCCTGGCTCCGCAGTCGCCGATGTGCCCGTCCACGAGCTCGAGGTCGGCGCCGTACGCCGCGATCTGGCCGAGCAGCGGCGCAGGTGTCGTCCGCGGCGCGAAGACCTTCACCGGCACGCCGGCCCGGGCCCCGTAGGCCGCGGCGGCGACACCGGCGTTTCCCGCCGTCGGGAGGACGAATCGGGCGGCGCCTCCGGCCACGGCCCGCGTCACCGCGGCCGACAGCCCGCGCGCCTTGAACGAGCCGGTGGGATTCGCGGCCTCGTCCTTGATCGACAGGCTCGCGCTCCCCAGCTCGGCCCCCAGCCTTGGCGCCGGGAGAAGCGGCGTCCCGCCCTCGCCCAGGGTCACGGGTCGTTCGCCTTCGCGCAGAGGCAGCAGCGCCCGGTAGCGCCACATGCCGTCCCCCCGACCGGCGATCGGGAGCGCGGTCTTCGCGGGATAGCCCGCGGCGTACCGCACCAGCCACGGTGATCCGCAGTCCTCGCACACCGTCGGGAGCCCGCCGGCGTCGCGCCGCTTCCCGCACCCCGAGCACTCGAGCGTCCAGTCCATCGCGCCTCAGCTCCGTCCGGCGAGGTGGGCGAGAACCCGCTCGGCCAGGCCGCGGGAGATCCCGGGCACCGCCGCGAGCTCTTCGGCGCTCGCCGACTGCACGCCGGCCAGGGAGCCGAAGCGCTCGAGCAGGGCGCGCCGGCGCGCCGGCCCCACCCCCGGCACGGCGAGCAGCTCGGACGTGAGGGTGCGCGCCGCGCGACGCTTGCGGTTGAAGGTCACCGCCACCCGGTGCGCCTCGTCGCGCGCGCGCTGCATCAGCCGGAGCGAGGGGCTCCGCCGCGAGAGCCGCAGCGGCTCGCCGCGCGAAGGCAGGTAGACCTCTTCGTCGCGCTTGGCCAGCGAAGCGAAGGCGAGCTTCTCCGACAGGCCGAGGCCCTGGGCGGCGGCGAGGGCGGCGTTGAGCTGGCCGCGGCCACCGTCCACCAGGAGCAGCTCGGGGAGCGGCCGGCCCTCGTCGCTGCGCCGCTTGAGCCAGCGTGTGACCACCTCCCCGAGGGACGCGAAGTCGTCCTGCCCTTCCACCAGCTTGATCTTGAAGGTGCGGTACTCGCTGCGCCGCGGCCGCCCGTTCTCGAACCAGACGATCGCGCCCACCGTGTCGCGCCCCTGCGCCGTGCTGATGTCGACGCAGGCCATCCTTCTGGGGACGGCGGCCAGGCCGAGGTCGCGGCCCAGCGCGTAGACCGGATCTTCGGCCCGCTCGGCGCCCTCGAAGGTCTCGAGCCGCAGGGTCTCCAGCAGATGGCGGGCGTTCTGGTCGGCCAGGTCCGCCAGCCGGCGGGCGGTCCCGCGGGTCGGGACGGCCCAGCGCGCGCCGCCGAACGCTTCCGCCAGCGCGGCCTCGTCGGCCGGCGGGCACGGCAGGTACGCCACGCTCGCGCGCCGCTCCCCCGCCAGGTACGTCCGCACCAGGAAGGCGGTCAGGATCTCGCTCTCCGGCACGTTCTCGACTCCCACCAGGAACGTGTGCTCGCTGCCCACCAGCTTCCCGTCCCGGACGCGCAGCACCACGGCGCAGGCGTCGTCCTCGTCGCGCGCCAGGCCGATCGCGTCGCAGGTGCCGCCGCCGACGCGCTCCACCGTCGGCGGCTCCTCGATCTGGTCGATCCGCTTCAGCGCGTCCCTCAGCTCGGCCGCCAACTCGAAGTCGGTCGCCGCCGAGGCCGCCTGCATCCGGTCGCGCAGGTGCCGGCGCACCTCGAGCGTCTTGCCCTCGAGGAACAGCAGCACCTCCTGGATCATCCGCCCGTAAGCCTCGCGGCTCTCCCATCCCACGCACGGGGCGTGGCACTTGTGGATGTGGTAGTCGAGGCACGGCCGGTCGGGCGCGTCCGCCGGCAGGTCGTAGCTGCAGGAGCGCACGGTGAAGATGCGGCGGATGACGCGCAGCGTCTGCCGCAGGGCGCCGACGTCGGTGTACGGGCCGAAGTAGCGTGCGCCGTCCTCGGCCGCGCTGCGGGTCACCAGCACGCGCGGGAACGGCTCCTTCACCGTCACGGCCAGCCACGGATACCGCTTGTCGTCCCGCAGGTCGACGTTGAACCTGGGGTGGTACTCCTTGATCAGGTTGTTCTCGAGCAGCAGGGCCTGGGACGGGCTCGAGGTGACGATGGTGTCCAGGTCGGCGATCCGCTGGCGCATCAGCTCGAAGCGCGGATTGGCCGCGGCCTCGTCCCCGAAGTACCAGCGCACCCGGCTCTTCAGGCCGCCGGCCTTGCCGACGTACAGCACGGTCCCGTCGGCGTCCTTCCACAGGTACACGCCGGGCGCCTCGGGCAGCGCGTCGAGCTTGCGCTGCAGCCGCTCGGTGGCCGTCGGGCTGGGGCCGGATCGAGCGGGCGGCGCAACGGACAAGTCGTGCCTGTTTCGGCTCGCGTCCGGCGCGTCAGTCACGGCGCGGCCGCCACGCCGCCACGGCCCGGGCCGCGGGGATGCGGAGCGCCAGCGTCGCTGCGCCGTAAAGCAGTGCGTACGGGACGAGGACGACCACGCCGGCCGCGAGCGGCCGCAGGGTGGCGGTCGCGCGCCACAGCGCGAAGGCGAGCGCGCCGGCCGCGGCCGCGGCGCCCCACAGCTTGACCAGGTACCACGGGGCGAAGTGCGTGGCCCCGATGCGGGCGGCCAGGGCGCGCCTCAGCAGGGCGAATTCCACCCAGGCCGAGAATCCGGCGCTGGCCGTGAGGCCCACGGCGCCCCACTTGAGCTCGACGCCGAGGACGGGCGGCAGCGGCACGGCGCACAGGAACCCGAGCACCGTGGTCAGCCCCACGCGCGCCACCGCGTAGCGCAGCGGCGTGCGGGTGTCGCCGAGGGCGTAGAAGGTGGACGCCGACAGCCGGCTCAGCGTGGAGGCCAGCAGGCCGACCGCGGAGCCCGCGAGGATGGCCCACACGTAGCGGCTGTCCCGCGACCCGAACCTCCCGGTCTCGAACAGCGCGCCGACCAGCACCTGGCCGAGCACCAGGAACGCCATCGCGCAGGGCACGATGAAGTAGGCGATCCGGTGCAGGCCGTCCTCCAGCTGGGCGCGCAGCGCCGCGTGGCGCTCGGCCTCGCTCCCCCCGGTCGCCGACATCTCCGGCAGCGCCGCGGCGGAGACCGACATCCCGAACAGGCTCACCGGCAGCGTGTAGATGAGCTGCGCGTTGGCGAGCGCGCCCACCGGGTCGTCGCCCAGCAGGCTGGAGATGACCGTGTCCACGAACGCGCTGATCTGGTTGACGCCGCGGCCCACCAGCGCGGGCCAGAAGTTGCGCACCACGGTGCGGACTTCCGGATCGGCCGCGCCGGTCGTCACCACCAGGCCCTGCGTCAGCGCGAGGACGACCGGCAGCTGCACCAGCACCTGCAGCAGGCTCCCGGCCACGGCCCCCCAGGCGATCAGGACGGCCAGCCGGTCGGCCGCGGCACGGCGCCCGAGGATCGCGGCCGCGATGATCGCGGCGTTCCAGACCACCGGCGCGGCGTAGGAGAGGAAGAACTTCCGGTGGCTGTTGAGGATGCCGAGGCACCAGGCCGAGAACACCAGGATGCCGGTCGCCGGGAACAGGATCCGCACCAGCGCGATGGTGAGCAGCCGCTTGTCGCCGGCGAACCCCGGGGCGAGGAGGCTCACCACCGCGGGCGTCGCCCCGACGCCCAGCGCGACCAGCACGGCCACCACCAGGCCCAGCAGGCCGGCCACGGCGCCCGCCACGCGTCCCGCGTCGCGCTCCCTGCCCTGGCCGAGCAGCCTCGCGTACACGGGAATGAACGAGGCGGAGAGCACGCCCTCGCCGAACAGGTTCTGCAGCAGGTTGGGAATGCGGAACGAGGCGCCGAGCGCGTCGGCCACGGCGCCGAGTCCGAAGTAGTGGCTGAAGACGCGCTGGCGAACGAAGCCGGCGATCCGGCTGAGCAGAATCCCGGCGGCGACCAGCGCGGAGGAGCGCCCCGCCCCCGGAGACCGCGGCATGTCTAGGAGCCGGACTTGGGCAGCGACTTGGGAGGGGGCGAGCGGTGCGCGGGATCCTCGAGCAACCGCTGCATGTACTGGTGCTCTTCCTGGATCTGGGCGAGCTGCCGGTTGACCGTCTCGAGCTCGGACTCGAGCACGCCGACCTTCTTCGCCAGCTCCTTCAGGTCGGCCCCGTCCTCGATCTTGCCGCCCTGCATCCGCTCGACCCAGGCCCGGATCACCGGGGAGTCGAGCACGATCGCGGTGAGCGGGATCATCAACGCGAAGGCGATGAGGACAATGACGGCCGCGCCCATTCTGGTAACCTAGGCCCCGCGCGGGGCCGCTTCAAGTAGCCGCCGCACGTGCGCCCGCGCGGCCTCGTGCAGCGTGTCGAGCAGCGGACGCCCGTGTCGCGCCAGGTAGCTCGCGGCCGTGAGCACGCGTTCCTGGGGCTTGCCCTCGGGGTAGAGATTGGCGCGGGCGCGCGCCAGCTGCTGCAGGGCGGTCTCGTTGTTCCGCTTGAGCGCCGAAACCAGCCGCTTCTCGATCTCGTCCACGGCGTGACGCGCCTGGTTGCGGGCCGTTTCCACCGGCCGCTCCAGGGTGCGCTCCACGCCCGTGGCCGCCGCGCGCAGGGCCGCGTAGCGCTCGTCGAGCGCGCTCCGCAGCGCCGCGAGCGCGCCCGCCGCGTCGGCCGGCAACGCGTCGCGCAGCAGCGCGGACGCCAGCTCGCCCTCCGGCCGCGCCAGGTCCCCGAGCGCGACGCCGAAGCGCTCCAGCACCTTGTCGACCTTCGCCTCCACGACGAACCCGCTCAGCCGCGGCGTCGGCACGGGCCTCGGCACCGCCAGCCGCTCGAACAGCGGACCCACCTGGCCGAGGTACCCGAGCTCCGCCGGACCGCCGACGTAGGCGACCGTCGGCAGCACGCGCGCCTCGACCACCGGCCTCAACAGCACGTTGCCGGACAGCCGCTCCGGCTGAGAGCGGAGCAGCGCCTCGACGTCGGCGAGCGTGAAGCGCTCTCCGGAGCGGCGGGCCACGAACGCGCCGCCGTCGAGCCGGAGCCGGTCCCTCCCGCCGGAGCCCTCCACCATCACCAGGCTGAGCCCCTCGCCCACTGCGACCGGCGTCTCGAGGCCCGACGCGGCCAGCCGCGCCGCCTCGCCGGCCAGCGACTCGTCCAGCGCCTGCGCCGACCGCAGCGCCTCGAGCACCACCGGGGCCGCGGCCCGCTTCAGCGACCCGTCCCAGCCGCGGCAGACCACCACGCCGAACGGCGCCAGCAGCTCAGCCAGAGCCGCGGCGTGCGCCTCGGCCATCGAGCGCTCGGGCCGGTAGGCCGCGCCCAGCCAACGCAGCGTTTCCGAGCGGAAATCGCTGGGCGGGAGCGCCTCCTCGAGCGCCGCGAGCGCCCGCTCCACGTCGGCCCCCACCGTCTCGCGGTACGCGGGCAGCATCGGCGCGCCGGCTGCGCGCTCGCGCAGCGCGATGGTGCGCACGGCGCCGTCACCGGTGATGACCGCACAGTGGTTGATCTCGGCGAAGTCGTGGTCGTCCCCCGCGACCCAGAACACGGGCACGACGGGGCGGGACCAGCGCGAGGCGAGCGCCTCCGCCAGGGCGGCGGCCGTCAGCCCCTTGTAGAGGGTGTACAGCGGTCCGGTGAACAGGCCGGGCTGCTGTCCGGTGGTGACCGCCAGCGCCTCCCCGGCCAGCAGCGTCTCCCGCGAGCGCGCCGAGGGCGATTCCGCCGCGGGCGCCGCGACCAGCGCCGCCGCAGCGGACGACGGGAAGGCGCGGCCCGACTGCGCCGCCCGGGCGGCGACGAACGGGTCCGGCCCGAGCGGCGCGCGCTCCAGGGGAGCGACCTCGAATCTCACCGTCACGACGCGTCCGACCGCACGACGACGCTCGAGGTCCGCTCCCTCACCGGACCGCCCGGTCCGGCACGACCTGCGCGCCGAAGGCAAGGAGCTCGGTGTCCGGGTCGCGCCACGCGTCCGCCGGCAGGAGCGCCTTGCGGCACACGCCGCGCAGGAACGCGATCCGGTCCCAGCCCTGCTCGGGCGCGACCTGGGGGAGCAGGACGCCGGCGCGCACGCCGCGCCGCACGATCAGGCCGTCCCGGCCCGGCACCACGTCGTCCGGCCGGACGCGCCGGCTCGGCGTGAGGACCGACACCTCGACGTCGAGGTCCTCGAGCTCGTCCGGCGCCACCGGGGCGAAGCGCGGGTCGTCGTGCGCGGACGCGACCGCCATGCGCCGCACCGCCTCGCCCACCGGCAGGTCGGCCTCCATGTGCCCCAGGCAGCCGCGCAGCGCGCCCTGGCGGTGCAGCGACACGAACACGCCCCTCGGCTCGGCCAGCTCCGGGAGGCCCGGAATGTCCGGCAGCGGCCTGCCCCGCACCGAGGCCGCGACCGTGGCGCGGGCCAGCTCGAGCAGCGCGCCCAGCGCCGCCGGCGAGAGCAGCGCGGGATCGGCCGCGACCGGCCCGCTCACCCGGCCCTCCCCCGCGCCAGACCGGTCCGTGGCCTGCTACGCGTACATGCCCCGGAGCTTGTGCACCGCCGCCACCCGGTCGATGGCCAGCGTGTAGGCCGCGATGCGCATGTTCACGTTGTAGCGCTGCGAGACCTCGAGGACGTGGTTGAAGCTCCTCACCATGATCTCCTCGAGCCGCTGGTTGACCGTCTCCTCCGTCCAGAAATAGCCGTCGCGGTCCTGCACCCACTCGAAATAGCTGACCGTGACGCCGCCCGCGTTGGCCAGGATGTCGGGGACGACGAACACGCCCTTCTTGTCGAGGATCTCGTCGGCGCCGGCCGCGGTCGGGCCGTTGGCGCCCTCGATGATCACCTTCGCCTGTACCTTCGGGGCGTTGCGTGCCGTGATCACGTTCTCGAGCGCGGCCGGCAGCAGCACGTCGCACGGGAGAGTGAGGAAGTCCTCGTTGGCCGCGGCTTCGGCCTTCGGGTAGCCGGACACGTAGCGGTGCTTCTCGCGGTACGCGATGACGTCGGCGACGTCGAGGCCCTTGGCGTTGTAGAGGCCGCCCGACACGTCGCTCACCGCCACCACCACGGCGCCCTGCTGCTGCAGCAGCTCGGCCGCGATCGAGCCCACGTTCCCGAAGCCCTGCACCACGACCTTGGCCCCCTTGAGCGGCAAGCCGAGGTGCTTGAGCGACTCCCGAGTCACGATCATGCAGCCCCGGCCCGTGGCCTCGCGCCGGCCGGCCGACCCGCCCATCTCGAGCGGCTTGCCGGTCACCACCGACGTCACGGTGTGCCGCTTGTGCATCGAGTAGGTGTCCATGATCCAGGCCATCACCCGCTCGTTGGTGTTGACGTCGGGCGCGGGCACGTCGGAGTCGGGCCCCAGGATCTCGATGATGGCCGACGTGTAGCGGCGCGTCAGTCGCTCCAGCTCGCCCATCGACATGGTGAGCGGATCGCAGATCACGCCCCCCTTCGAGCCGCCGAAGGGGATGTTGACCACCGCACACTTCCAGGTCATCCACGCCGCCAGGGCGCGGACCTCGTCCAGCGTCACGCCGAGGTCGAAGCGGATCCCGCCCTTGCCCGGTCCGCGCGAGGTGTTGTACAGCACCCGGTAGCCGGTGAAGACCTCGGTCTCGCCCGAGTCGAGCATGATCGGCAGCGAGACGATGATCTGGGTCTGGGGATTCCGCAGCACCTTGTAGAGCCCGGGATCGAGCTTGAGGAGCTTCGCGGCGATGTCGAACCGCGACATCATCGCCTCGAACGGGTTCTCCTCGGCGAGGAAACGGTCCTTGTCGGGCAGGATGATCTGCTTGGTTTCGGTCATTGGGGCATCCGATGGTCGGGCGGCGTGCCTGCCGCCACACTCCGAGTTGGGGGATGCGCCGCCCGGCCGATGCGGTCGAGCAGGCGCGCCAGGTCTTCTTCGCCGTACGTCACGCGGACGGCCAGCTCCGCGACCAGGCAGGCCGGGGCCGCGGCCGGCCACAGCGGCCGGAGACGGGCCGCGTCCTTCGCCGTCGTGACCACGGTGCCCGCCGGCCCGGCGGCGGCCAGCGCCTCCGCCACTTCGGCGGGCCGATAGGCGTGGTGGTCGCCGTATGCGTGGAGCCGCACCCGGGCGCCGAGCCGCTCGAGCTGGGCGCGGAACGCCTCCGGCTCGCCGATCCCGCACAGGGCCACCACCTCGCGCCCGTGGAGCCACGTCGCAGCAAGCGGCGTGCCGCCCGCGAGGGCCACCAGGCGGGCGATCTCGAGAGCCACCGCGACGCCGATGCCCGAGCCGGTGAGCGGCGCCAGCCGGCGGGCCACCGACGCGGCCGCCTCCGCCTCGGCCGTCTTGTACGTTACGACGACTCCGTCGCCGCGTCCAAGCGCCCGCAGACCTTCGCGCCAGGGCCCGGCCGGCAGCGGCCACATCGGCTCGCCGGCCGTCTCCGCCGCCACCACCACCAGCAAGGCGTCCGGCCGGACCGCCCGGTGCTGGAGGCAGTCGTCCAGGACCAGGACCTCGGCGCCCTGCGCGACCGCCTGCGAGGCGGCACGCCGGCGGTCTGGATCCGCCACCACCACCGCCGCTGGCGTCCGGGCGCGGTGCTCCGCGACCTCGTCGCCTCCGCGGTATCCCCGCAGCAGGAGGCCGGGCCTGGCGCCGCGGCGCGCCAGCTCCCCGGCGAGGAACGCGGCCACCGGAGTCTTCCCCACCCCGCCGACGGCGAGGTTGCCGACCCCCACCGCCGCCAGCGGCAGGCGGGAGGAGCGCAGCACTCCCAGGTCGTACGCCGCGTTGCGCAGCGCGACGGCGGCGCGGTAGCCCGCGGCCGGCACCAGCAGCGCCGCGCGCAGCAGCCGTGCGGCCGGCGAGGAGGCGCGCCAGACGCGATGCGCGAGCCGGGCGCCGTCCGCCACGCCGCTCAGGCCGCCAGGAGGGAGCGCGCCAGCTCGGCGGCGCGCACCGCGGCACCGGGCTCGCCCAGCCGCCGGCGCACCAGGGCGAGCGCCTCGACCTGCGCCCGGCGCTCCGGGCTCGACGGATCGAGCAACGGCAGCGCGGCCCCGGCGAGCGCGGCCGGCGTCACGCCGCCCTGGATGAACTCCGGGGCCACCTGCCGCTCCGCCACCAGGTTCACCATGCCGATCCACGGCACGCGTACCAGCCGCCGCGCCAGCAGGTACGACAGCGGGTGCATCCGGTACGCCACCACGAGCGGCGTCCCCGCCACCGCGGCCTCGAGCGTCGAGGTGCCGGACTTGCACAGCGCCGCGTCCGCGGCCGCGAAGCACTCGCGCGGCCTCCCGGCGACGACGCGGATCCCCGCGGCGGCGGGATAGCTCGCCCCGCCGGCGGCCGCGACCAGCGCCTGTACCTCCGGCCGCTCGCGGCGGATGCGCTCGGCCGCGTCCCGGAACGCCGGCCAGAGCCGCACCACCTCCTGCCGGCGGCTGCCCGGGAACAGGCCCAGCACCGGTCGCGCGGGGTCGAGACCGAGCTCGGCCTTGAGCCGCTCCCTGGCCGGGAGCGGCGGGCGGTCCAGCAGCGGATGGCCGACGAACGTCGTCGCCACGCCGCGGGCGGAGAAGAACGCCTCCTCGAACGGCAGGATCACGGCGAGCCGCGACACCGTGCGCGCCATGCGGTGCACGCGGCTCTCGTGCCACGCCCACAGCTGCGGTGCGATGTAGTAGAGGACCGGCACGCCCGCGCGGGCCGCGGCCGCCGCGACCCGCAGGTGGAAGCCGGGGTAGTCGACCAGCACGACCAGTCGCACGTCGCCCCCGGCGAGCCGGCGCTCGATGCTGCGCAGCAGCCGCCAGTGGGCCGGGAGCTTGCGGACCACCTCCACGAAGCCCAGGACGGTGAGGTCCTCGATGCGCGCGAGGAGCCGCGCGCCCGCGGCCTCGAGGTGCGGCCCGCCGACGCCCTCGACCGCGATGCCGGGCACCAGGTCCCGCAGGGCCGACACCAGGGCGCCCGCATGCTGGTCGCCCGAGGGCTCGCCTGCGGAGACGAAGACGGTCGGCCGGCTCACGCGCTCCGCAGTGCCGCCGGGCTTCCCACCGCCTCCAGCACGCGGAACGCCAGCGCCAGGGCCGACAGCCCGTCCTTCCCGGTCACGGCCGGAGGCTCCGCGCCGCGCACGGCCCGCACGAAGTTGCCCAGCTCGAGGCCGAGCGGCTCGGCCTCCGGCGCGCTCAGCGAGACGCGCTCGACCAGCTTGGCCAGGTCGGTCGCGCCCGCGGCGAGCGAGCGCTGGGCGTCGGGCTTGAGGCGCAGGAACTCGCCCTTGCCGGCCGCGAGGTCGAGCGAGAAGTAGCCCGACGGCTGGAAGATGCGGAGCTTGCGGACCCGCTCGCGCGCCAGCCGGCTCGCGGTCAGGTTGGCCACCGCGCCCGACGCGAACTCGATCCGGGCGGTCGCGATGTCCACGCTCGGCGTCACCACGCCGATCCCCGAGGCGCGCACGTCCGCCACCGGCTCCTTCACCAGCGAGAGCACGAGGTCGAGGTCGTGGATCATCAGGTCGAGGATGACGGCGACGTCCGAGCCGCGCGCGGCGAACGGCGCCACCCGGTCGGACTCGATGAACCGCGGCGAGACGAGGTACGGCGCGGCGGCCCGCAGCGCGCGGTTGAACCGCTCGACGTGGCCGGTCTGGAGCAGCACCCCGGCGCGCTCCGCGGCCGCGACCAGGGCCTCGGCCTCGGGAAGCGTGGCGGCGATCGGCTTCTCCATCAGCACGTGGCGGCCGCGGCCGAGCGCCGCCAGTCCCACCTCGTGATGCGCCGGGGTCGGGACCACCACGGACACGGCCTCCACGTCGGCGAGCAGCGCGTCGAGCGACGGGTAGGCGCGGGTCCGGAACTGCCCCGCGATCTCGGCGGCGCGCTCGGGGCGGGTGTCGAACACGCCCGCCAGCTTGACGCCGGGGAGCGAACCGTAGAGACGGGCGTGATGGCAACCGAGGCTCCCGACGCCGACGACCCCGACGGGGAGCGGCGCGCCGGTCACACCAGCACTCCGCGCGCGCTCGCCTCGATGAACTGCAGGAAGGACTCGACCTCGGGCAGCATCGCCAGCTCGGCGCGGGCGCGCTCGAGGGCCTGGCTGATGTTGAGTCCCGAGCGGAAGAACAGCCGGTACGCCTTCTTCAGCTCGGCCACCGTTTCGGCGGTGAAGCCGTGGCGCTGCAGGCCGACCGCGTTGAGCCCGTAGAGCTTCATGGGGTTGCCCACCGCCTTGCAGTAGGGCGGCACGTCCTTGGTGACCCGGGACATTCCGCCGATGAAGGCGTAGGCCCCGATCTTCACGAACTGGTGCACCGGCGTGAGCCCGCTGATGATCGCGCAGTCGTCGATCGTGACGTGGCCCGCCAGCTGCACGCCGTTGGTGAGGATGACGCGGTCGCCCACGTGGCAGTCGTGCGCCATGTGGACGTAGGTCATCACCAGGCAGTTCTTGCCGAGCCGCGTGACGCGGGACTGGGTGGTGCCGCGGTTGATGGTGCAGTACTCGCGGATCACCGTGCCCTCGCCCACCTCCACCCAGGTCTCCTCGCCCGCGTACTTGAGGTCCTGGGGCGCGCCGCCGAGGATGCTCCCGCTCCCCACCCGGCAGTGCGGCGCCAGCCGCACGTTCTGCTCGAGCGTGGCGCGCGCGGCCACCTTGCATCCGGCGGCCAGGGTCACCTGCGGGCCGACGATGGCGAAGGGACCGACCTCCACGTCCGGCCCGATCTCCGCGTCGGGCGAGACGATGGCGGTGGGATGGATGTTCGCGTCGCTCATGGCCGCCTCATCGGTCCACGATCCGGGCCATCATCTCGGCCTCCACCACGACGTGGCCGTCCACGTAGCCGACCCCCCGCATCCGGCTGGCCCGCTCCTTGTGCTGGATCAGCTCGAGCTCGAACCGGATCTGGTCCCCCGGCACCACCGGCCGGCGGAACTTCACGTTGTCGAGGGACATGAAATACACCACCTTGTCCTCGCCCTCCCCCGCCTTCTTGATGAAGCCCATCAGCATCACGCCGCCCACCTGGGCCATCGCCTCGATCATCAGCACGCCGGGCATGATCGGGTGGTCGGGGAAGTGCCCCTGGAAGAACGGCTCGTTGATGGTCACGTTCTTGATCCCGACGATCCGCTTCCCCTCCTCCATCTCGATGACGCGGTCGACCAGCAGCATCGGGTAGCGGTGCGGCAGGATCTGCAGGATGTCGCGGATGTCGAGCGGCGGGTGCCCCCCGCTCACCGCGGCCCGGCGGCGGATCACGTTGCCGAGGGCGACGTTGCCGCGATGGCTCGGCTTGTCGGCGACCACGTGGCCGCGGATCCGGCCTCCCACCAGCGCCAGGTCGCCCACCAGGTCTGCCGCCTTGTGGCGCACGAACTCGTCCGGCCAGCGGAGCGCGTTGTCCACCACGCCGCGGTCGTCGAGCACGACGGCGTTGGCCGTCGAGGCGCCGGCGATGAGGCCCTTCTTCCGCAGCTGCTCCACTTCCTTCATGAACCCGAAGGTCCGCGCGCCGGCCAGCTCGCGCTCGAAGGCTTCCCCGGTGATGTCCCAGCAGCCGGTCTGCCGCCCGATCAGCGGGTGGGGGAACTCGATGGTGGCGGAAATCCTGAGGTCGGGGGCCGGGCCCACCAGGTAGCTCGCCTCGCCCTCGCGCACCGAGAACGGCTCGTTCACGGTGTACTGCACCGCCTCGCCGCCGTGCTCCGCGGGCTCGGCGCGGCGCACGGCCTCGACGAACGGCGCGAACGAGCCGTCCAGGATCGGCGGCTCCGGGCCGGTCAGCTCCACCACCACGTCGTCCACCGCGAGCGCGTGCAGCGCGGCGAGCACGTGTTCGACCGTGTGCACCTCGGCGCCGTTCGCGGCCAGGGTGGTGCGCCGCTCGACCCCGGACACGCTGGTGAGCCGGGCCGGGATGGTCGGCGCGCCGGCCAGGTCCGCCCGGCGGAACACGATCCCGCTCCCCGGCTCGGCGCCGCACAGCGTCACCCGCGCCGGCACGCCGGTGTGCATCCCGACGCCCTCGAGCGTCGCGGCGCGCCGCAGGGTGCGGCGCGGCAGGCTATCCTTGGCCGGACTTCCCACGCTTCACCAGCTCCTCCAGGTCGTCGACGATCCCCGCCAGCCGGTAGCCGGCCGCGATCGCCTTCAGCGCCTCGCGGCGGTCGCGGGCGGGGTAGCCGAACACCGTCGCGCCCGCCGGCACGCCGCCCATCACCCCGCTCTGCGCCGCGATCCGGGCGCCCTTCCCCACCGTGAAGTGGCCCGCCAGCCCGACCTGGCCGGCGAGGATCACGTCGTCCTCCACGTGGGTCGAGCCGGCGATCCCCACCTGCGCCATGATCAGGCAACGCGCGCCGATCCGGACGTTGTGCCCGATCTGCACCAGGTTGTCGATCTTGGTGCCCGGGCCCACGACGGTGTCGTCCACGCTGCCGCGATCGACCGTGGTGTTGGCGCCGATCTCCACGTCGTCGCCGATGACGCAGCGGCCCACGTGCGGGATCTTCTCGTGGCCCGCGCGCCCCGGGACGTAGCCGAACCCGTCCGACCCGAGCACCACGCCCGCGTGGAGGATCACGCGCGCGCCCACCACGGTGCCGGGGTAGCACACGACGTTCGGGTACAGGACGACGTCGTCGCCGAGCGACACCCGGTCGCCCACCACCGCGCCGGCCATCAGCTCGACCCGGTCGCCGAGCCGCGCGGCGGCGCCGATCACCACCCGCGGACCGATCGAGACGTCGCGCCCGAGCACCGCGCCGGCGCCGATGATGGCGGTGGGATGCACCGACGGCGTCCGGGCCGGCGGCGGGTAGATCGCCCGCACGACCGCCAGCACGGCGCGGTGCGGGTCGCCGACCACGATCCGGGTCGCCGGACCCGGCGCCGCGCCGCGGTGCTCCTCGGTCAGGAGCACCGCCCCGGCGCGCGAGGCGTGAAAGTACGGGAGGTACCGGCCCGCGGCAAGAAACGACAGGTCGCCGGGACCGGCGCGATCGAGGGGCGCCACGGCGGTGAGCCGCGCCGCGCCGTCGCCCACCAGCGCGCCGCCCACCAGCGTGGCGATCTCCGCTGCGGTCAGGCCGTCACTCACGCTCCGGCCCCCGCCCCGGCGCTACGGCTGGTTGGGCCGCGTGCGCGGCGGGCGCGCCGACGGGCGCTGGGCGGTGGTGTCGGCCGGCGGCGGCGCCAGCGGCGGCGTCGCGGACGGCTGCACGGCCCCCGCGGCGCCCGACTGCAGCCGCTGGATCACCAGCTGCGACAGGTCGAGCGTGCGGTCGGCGGCGATCAGCGAGCCCGACTGCGCCGCCGCGTCGAAGATCATCGCGTAGTTGCCTTCGGCGCGGATCCCCTCGATGACGGCCTGCACCCGCTGCATGATCGGCGCCATCAGCTCCTGCTCGCGCTGCTTGGCCCGGTCGCTCAGGTCCTGCACCTGCTGCTGGGTGCGCTGCTGCATCTGCTGCAGCTCGTTCTGGCGCTGCTGCTTGGCCGACGGGCTCAGCACCAGCGAGGTGCGGTTGAACTCGTTCACCGCCGAGTCGAACTGCGCCTGGAGGACGCTCGCCTGCTGCTGGAAGCCGGCGAAGTCGCGCTGGAAGGTGGACTCCGCCTGCGCCCGCCCCGGCGTGCTCTGCAGGATCACGGCGGAGTTGATGTACGCCAGCTTGAGAGGCGGGTTCTGCCCCCGCGCCGGCGTCACGAGCCCAATCAGCAGGAAGGCGGCCCAGGCCGCCCCGCTCACACGTGCCATGTCGATGCTCCTCGCTGCCTGCATGAACCTGCGTCCGATCACTGGAAGAAGTTGCCGATCTTGAAGTGCAGTTTCCAGCCCGGGGCCGGCTGTCCCGCGGCGTTCACCTTGTCGAACCCGTAGCCGAGATCCAGCCCCAGCGGGCCCAGCGGGGTGACCAGGGCGACCCCGAAGCCCGCGCCCCGGTACAGCCGGGTCGGGTTGAAGTCGGACGGCGCCGCCCAGACGTTGCCCATGTCGTAGAAGAACGAGGCGTAGATCGACTGGCTGAACCGCAGCCCGAACTCGGCGGTGCTCTCGAAGTACGAGCGCCCGAACGCGCTCCGCGGCACACCGCCGGTCGACGCGTTGGGGTTGAACCCCTGCGGCGTGATGGAGAACTCGTCGTACCCCCGCAGCGGGATCCCGTACTGGGTGCCGCCCATGGTGTACAGCTGGTCGAAGAACGGCCCCGCGTTCCCGAACACGAAGCCGGCCTTCGACCCGAGCGCCAGCACCAGGTGCACGCCGCCGCCCGCCGGCCCCGAGCCGCCGAGCGAGCCGGCCGGCGCGTACCAGTGCCCTTCCACGTCCACCTTCTGGAAGGTCGCCGACCCGCCGAGCGGCCCGCCGTTCAGCGCGAGGCTCACCGAGTGCATCGTGCCCCCGGTCGGGAACGGCATGTCGATCCGGGTGTCCCGGACGAACGTCACGCCCACGGTCGAACGCATGCAGTCGGTGCAGCGCAGCGAGCCGGCCAGCAGGGCCGAGTTGCCCGAGTACGACTCGAAGTCGATCGAATACGACGGGAACAGCCGGCTGTAGCGGCTGTGCGCCACCGGCAGCCCGAACTGGATCGAGCCGCCGCGCGAGGTGATCTGGCCGAGGTCGGCGATGGTGTAGCGGGTGCGGGTGTCGTGGAGCCCGATCGTCCCGGACACCAGGCTGCCGCCCAGCGACGGGTCGCTGTAGCTGAGGTCGAGCTGGTTGATGTTGGCGCCGAACTGCCACTGGACGTGGCCCTTCTTGCCCTCGCCGAACAGGTTCGGCTCGTCCAGCCCGAGGAAGCCGCCGAGGCCGGTGCCCTGCCCCATCGACGCGCCGAAATTGACGTTGCCGGTGCGCTTCTCCTGCACCTTGAAGATCAGGTCGATGTCACCCTGGTCGTTGGCGGTGCGGGTGTCGGGGAACGGGAGCGGCTGCTGGAAGAAGCCGAGGTTCGAGATGGCCTGGTACGACCGCACCACCCGGTCCTGCGCGAACACGTCGCCCGGCAGGATCGACAGGGCCTCGCGGATCACCCGCTCGTGGGTGACGTCGTTGCCCATGATCTCGATCTTGTTGACCAGGGCCGGACGCCCCTCGGTGATGTTCCACGTGAGGTTGACCACCGGCGCGCCGCCGGAGTCCCCGGGCTCGACGCGCTGGATCTGCGGGTCGATCTGCGCGTAGATGTAGCCCTGGTTGGAGTACTGGGTGCGCAGCTTGGAGGTGGCGTCGTCCCAGCGGTTCTGGTCGAACCACACCGGCCCGCCGCAGTGCTTCACCACGCAGCTCAGCCCCGACGCCGCGCGGGCGAACGGGTTGAGGCTCAGCACCTCGTCGGTCGAGAACCGGTGGTTGCCCTGCACCCGCACGGTGCCGACCTGGTAGGGCCGGCCCTCGTCCACCGTCACCACCAGGGTCGCCTTGCCGTTGCCACGGTCCACCAGCAGCGTGTCATGCAGCACGCGGAAGTCCACGTAGCCGTGGCTGCCGTAGAAGGCGGGCAGCCGCTGCTCGAGGTCCTCGCGGACGTTCTCCTTGCCGTACTCGCCCCGGCGGAACCACCAGAAGCCCTCGGGGCGGGTCTTCATCTGCGCGACGATCTCCTTCGCCGGGAAGGCCTGGGCCCCTTCGATGCGCACGGCCGCGATGGCGATGCGCCGGCCCTCGTCCACGTCGAGCACCACCCGCACGTGGTCGCTGTCCTCGGGGATGACCTGCGGCTTGACGTCGGCGAGGTAGTAGCCCTCGGCCTCGTACAGCGAGTCGATCCGCTGCCGCGCGCGCTCGAGGTTGCCGGGGTTGAGGGGCCGGCCGGCGGGGAGCTCGATGCGGTCCCGCACCGAGCGCTCCGAGACCTGGTCCGCGCCGCGCACCGTGACCCGCGTGAGCAGCGGCCGCTCGGTGACCCGGATGACGATGATCTCGGCGCTGTCCGGTCCCACGCTCCGCAGCACGCTCACCGAGTCGAACTGCTCGGAGTCGTAGAGGGCGTGCACCGCCCGCTGCACGTCGCGGAACCCGATCGGCGTCCGGAGGGGGATGGCGGCGGCGGCGATGATGGTCGCCCGCGTGATGCGGCGGTTGCCTTCGACCGCGATCGAGTCGGCGCGCCCCGCCAGGCCGCTCGGCTCCTGCGCGGCCGCGGGGCGCGCCCGCCCGGCCAGCGCGAGTCCTGCCGCCACGACGGCCAGGGCGAGCGCGGCGCGCATCGGCAGACCGGCGCTACGCCTTCGAGCTCGAGAGCGCGCGGAACTGCAGCCGGTCGCCGTCCGGCGCGGTGTCGACCTCGATCTCGTCGCCGTGCGAGAACTCGCCGAGCAGGATCTTCTCCGACAGCGGGTCCTCGATGTACCGCTGGATCGCGCGCTTCAGGGGCCGGGCGCCGAAGTGCTCGTCGTACCCCTGCTTCACCAGGAAGTCCGTGGCCGGCTCGGTGAGCCGGATCGTCAGCTCCTCGTCGGCCAGCCGCGTCATCAGCTCCTTCAGGACGATGCCCACGATCTGGGTGATGTGCTCCCGGTTGAGCGGGTGGAACACGATCACGTCGTCCAGCCGGTTCAGGAACTCCGGGTTGAACGTCTTGTTGATCTCGTCCTTCACCTTCTCGGCGATCTTCTCGAACGCCGAGCCGGGGGTGGCCTGCACGAAGCCGAGGGTCCCGCCCTTGGTGATGTCGCGCGCCCCCACGTTGGACGTCATGATCACGACGGTGTTCTTGAAGTCGATCACCCGGCCGTAGTTGTCGGTCAGGCGGCCCTCGTCGAGCACCTGGAGCAGGATGTTGAACACGTCGGGGTGCGCCTTCTCGATCTCGTCGAGCAGCACCACCGAGTACGGCTTGCGCCGCACCGCCTTGGTCAGCGTGCCCGAGTCCTCGTAGCCCACGTAGCCGGGCGGCGCGCCGATCAGCCGCGACACGCTGAACTTCTCCATGTACTCCGACATGTCGACCCGGATCAGCGCCTGGGCGTCGGCGAACAGGAACTTCGCCAGCGAGCGCGCCAGCTCCGTCTTCCCCACGCCGGTCGGGCCGCTGAAGATGAACGAGCCGATGGGCCGCCGCGGGTCCTTGAGGCCGGCCCGGGAGCGGCGGATCGCGCGCGAGATGGCGGCGATCGCCTCGTCCTGGCCCACCACCGACTTGTGCAGCTCTTCCTCCATGCGGATCAGCCGGGAGGTCTCGGCCTCCTGGAGCCGGGTGACCGGGATGCCGGTCCACCGCGACACGATGAAGGCGATCTCCTCCTCGCCCACCACCGGGCGCCGGGTCTGCCGCTCCTTCTCCCACGCCTCCTGGCGCGCCAGGATCGCGGCCTGCAGCTCGCGCTCCTGGTCGCGGAGCGACGCCGCGCGCTCGAAGTTCTGGTCGCGCACCGCCGCTTCCTTCTCCTTGTTGATGGTCTCGAGCTTCGCCTTCAGCTCGGCCACCTCGGGCGGCGGCACCTGGGCGCCGATCCGCGCCCGCGCCCCCGCCTCGTCGATCACGTCGATCGCCTTGTCCGGCAGGAACCGGTCGGTGATGTAGCGCTCCGACAGCCGCGTCGCGGCGTCCAGCGACTCGTCGGGGATCTGGATGCGGTGGTGGTCCTCGTAGCGCTTCCGCAGCCCCTTGAGGATCTCGATCGTCTCCTCGAGGGTCGGCGGCTCCACGATCACCGTCTGGAAGCGGCGCTCGAGCGCCCCGTCCTTCTCGATGTACTTGCGGTACTCGTTGAGCGTGGACGCGCCGACGCACTGCAGCTCGCCGCGCGCCAGGGCGGGCTTGAGCATGTTGGACGCGTCGATCGCGCCCTCGGCGGCCCCGGCGCCCACCAGGGTGTGCAGCTCGTCGATGAACAGCACGATGTTGCGGTTCTGGGCGATCTCGTTCATCACCGCCTTGAGCCGCTCCTCGAACTGGCCGCGGTACTTGGTGCCCGCGATCACCGCCGCCATGTCGAGCGCCAGCACCCGGTGGTCCTTGAGCGCGTCGGGGCAGCTGCCCGACGCGATCAGCTGGGCCAGGCCCTCCACGATGGCGGTCTTGCCCACGCCCGGCTCGCCGATCAGCACCGGGTTGTTCTTCTTGCGGCGGGAGAGCACCTCCATCACCCGCTCGATTTCCTTGTGCCGGCCGATGGTCGGGTCGAGCTGGCCCTCGGCCGCCAGCTGCGTCAGGTCGCGGCAGAAGTGGTCCAGCGCCGGCGTCTTGGACTTCTTCTCGCTCTTCTGCGGCGCCGGGGCCGCGGCCTGGCCCGCGCCCGCCTGCGGCGGCATCTCGCTGCCCAGCAGCCGCAGCACCTCGGCGCGCGCCTGCTCCAGGTTCACGCCCGCGTCGGTCAGGACCTGCGCGGCGATGCCCTTCTCCTCGCGCAGCAGCCCGAGCAGCAGGTGCTCCGTCCCGACGTACGAGTGGTTGAGCTCGCGCGCCTCGCTCATCGCCAGCTCGAGCACCTTCTTGGCGCGCGAAGTGTACGGCAGGTCCGAGCCGGCAGCCGCGGCCGCCTTCCCCTTCTTCACCGTGTCCTCGATCTTCTGCTGCACTTCCTCGAGGTCCACCTGGAGGTTGGCCAGCACCGCGGCGGCGACGCCCTCACCCTCCCGGATCAGGCCGAGCAGGATGTGCTCCGTGCCCACGTACTCGTGGTGCAGACGGGCCGCCTCCTCGCGGGCCATCTGGAGCACCTTGCGCACACGATCGGTGAAGTTGTAGCCGTTCATACCGCGACCTCGTCTCCTCCCGAATTCCGAGCCTCACGCCCCCCGCGCCGCTTCCTCCTCGAGCACCGCTCGCACATACGACGCCCTCGCGGCGCGCTGCTCCGAGTCCTGTGGAGCGCGCACATCGAGGGCGGCGAGGTGAGCGGGTTGCGTGTAAATCAGCAACTTGTTCAGCGTATATACACTGAGCTTCGGGATCAGTTTCAGTCCGACGCCCAGCCGCACCCCCGACAGCAGGTTCATCGTCTCTTCGAACGACAGGCTCCGCGCGTACCGCAGCAGCGCGTAGGCCCGCCACACCTTGTCCTCGATGATCGTCGGCGCGTCCCGCAGCAACACCTGCCGCGCCTGCTCCTCGTACGTCACGACCTGGCGGACGATCTTCCCCAAGTGGTCGAGCAGCTCGTCCTCGGTCTTCCCCAGCGTCGTCTGGTTCGACAGCTGGAAGAAGTTCCCGACGACCTCGCTGCCCTCGCCGTAGAGACCGCGGAAGGTGAGGCCGACCTGGGTCAGCCCCTGCAGGACCTTCGCGATCTCCTTGGTCAGCACCAGTCCGGGCAGATGGATCAAAACCGAGGCCCGGAGCCCCGTGCCCGCGTTCGTCGGGCACGCCGTAAGATACCCAAACTCCTGGTGGAAGGCGACGGGAAGCGCGCTCCCCAGGTCACGGTCGAGCCGCTCCAGATCGGCATACGCCTGGCTCAGCGCGAATCCCGAGTGGAACACCTGCAGGCGCAGGTGGTCCTCCTCGTTCACCATCAGGCCGAGCGAGCCGGCGAGGTACACCGCGGCGTGGCTGGCGCCGTTCCGCTCGACCGCCGCGGTCGCCAGCTCCTTGCTGATCAGGTGGCGCTCGTGCAGCAGCACGCGGTCGCCCGGCTCCAGCTCGTCGACCAGGAACCGCACACCCCCGCGCGCGACGGGCAGCCGCTGCCACACCCTGTCCACCTGGTCCAGCACCCGCCGCCGCTCGGGCTCCGAGCTGCGCACGTTGAACGGCATCCCGTCGAGGTTGCGCGCCAGGCGGACCCGGGTCGAGAGCACGATGTTGGACATCGGCCCGCTGGCGTCGAGCCAGCCCAGCCCGCCGTCCGGGATCAGCTTGAGGTCGATCATTCCAGGACCTTCAGGCGGTCCCTGAGCTCGGCCGCCAGCTCGAAGTTCTCCGACTCGATGGCGCGGCGCAGCTGCTCCCGCAGCTCGCCCACGGCGCGCGCCGGCCCGGTCGCGGGCTCGGCCGGCGCGGCCGTCGCGGCGTACCGCTCGCCCACGTGCTGCGAGCTGCCGTGCAGCCGGCGCAGCAGGTCGCGCAGGTGCGCCTCGAAGGTCGTGTAGCACCGCGCGCACCCCAGCCGGCCGGTCTGGCGGAAGTCCTGCAGCGTGCCGCCGCACGCCGGGCACGCGGCGTCGGCGCCCCCCTCCGCCGCCTGGGACGAGCCGGGCTTGCCGAGCGAGGCGAGGAAGTCGCCGAGCGGAAACTTGGCCACGCTGGCGCCGGTCTCGACGCCCTTGGCGGCGGCGCACTGCTCGCACAGGTGCATCGTCGTCACGGTGTTGTCGACGATCTGCGTGAGGTGGATGGCCGCCTCGCGCTCGCCGCAGTTGTCGCAGACCATCAGGGCAGCGCCTCCACTTCGCGCGCAGGTGCCAGGAGCCCGTCCTCCAGCAGCAGGATGCGGTCGGCGCGCTGCGCCAGCTGGCGGTTGTGGGTGACGATCACCACGGCCGTCTCCAGCTCGCGGGCCAGCCGGAACAGCAGCTCCGAGACGACGGCGCCGTTGCCGTGGTCCAGGTTGCCGGTGGGCTCGTCGGCCAGCACCAGCCCGGGGTCGTGGACCAGGGCGCGCGCCACCGCGCAGCGCTGCTGCTCGCCGCCCGACAGCGCGGCCGGCCGGTGGGTCATCCGCCCGTCCAGCCCCACCGCGGCCAGCAGCTCGGCGGCGCGGGCCCGGGCGCGGGCCGGCTCCCAGCCCGCGATCCGGAGCGGCATCATCACGTTCTCCAGCGCGCTGAACTCCCGCAGCAGGTGATGGAACTGGAACACGAAGCCGAGGCGCCGGTTCCGCAGTGCGGCCAGCGCGGCCGGCGCCAGCGACCCGTAGCTGGCACCGTCGAGGACGATGTCGCCCCCGGTCGGCTCGTCGAGCGCCCCGAGCAGGTGCAGCAGCGTGCTCTTCCCCGATCCGCTCGCCCCCACGATCGAGACGACCTCGCCCCGGGCCACCACGAGATCGACGCCCGCCAGGACCTCGAGCCACCCGACGTCGCCCGACGGGAAGCGCTTGCGGAGCGCGCGGACTTCGAGCAGCGCCGTCACTCGTGCCGGATCGCTTCCACCGGCACCAGCCCCGCGGCCTGGCCGGCCGGGTACACCGTCGCGAGGGCCGCGATCAGCAGGCTCGCCACCACCACCGTCACCACGTCGGACACCGCCAGGTTCACCGGCAGGTGGTCGATGAAGTACACGGTGGGGTCGAGCCGGACGAGGCGGTAGCGCCCCACGGCCGTGGCGAGCGCCACGCCGAGGACGGCCCCCGCCGCCGTGCCGATCACCCCGACCACCACGCCCTGCGCCACGAAGATGCGCCGCACCTGCGCCGCCGTCATCCCCATCGCGCGGAGGATGCCGATCTCCTTGGTGCGGTCGCTCACCGCCATGGTGAGCGTGCTCACGATGTTGAACGCCGCCACCAGGACGATCAGCAGCAGGATCACGGCCATCGCCAGCTTCTCGAGCTTGAGGGCCGAGAACAGCGAGGCGTTCTGGGTCGACCAGTCCATCGCGCGGTACGGGTAGCGCAGCCGCTCCTCGAGGTCGCGCGCCACCGCCGAGGCCCGCCACGGGTCCCGCACCCGGACCTCGATGCCGGTCACGGACGTGTCGAGGCCGGCGAACCGCTGCGCCAGCGTGCGCGGCATCACCACGTAGGTGTTGTCGTACTCGTACATCCCGGTGTCGAACGTGCCGGTGACCTCGAACCGCCAGTAGCGCGGAACCAGCGTTCCCAGCGCCGCGTTGAACTTCGAGCCGGCCGGCGAGATCAGGGTGAGCACGCTGCCGGGGTACACGTCGAACCGCGCCGCGAGCCGCCGGCCGAGCACCACGCCGCCGTCGACGCCGGCGGCGGTGGTCCGGAACCGGAGGTCGCCGCTCGTGAAGCTGCGCGCCAGGCCGGTCACCGCCGCGCGGCCGGTGTCCTGCTCCACGCCGATCACGGCCACGCCCTCGGCGTAGTCGTGCCCCGCCGACAGCAGGCCCTGGGTGAGCACGAACGGCGCGGCGGCCACGACCTGCGCCTCCTGCCGCACCACGCCCAGGACGCGCCGCCAGTCGTCCACGCGCAGGCCCTCGCCGTAGGTGAGCACGCGGATATGGGGATTGGCGATCAGGATCTTCTCGCGCAGGTCCTTCTGCAGCCCGCTCATCACGCCGATCACCACGATCAGGGCCGTCACGCCCAGGGTCACGCCGGCGATCGCGATGAGCGTGATGAGCGACACGAAGCGCGACGACCGGCGGCTCCTGAGGTACCGGCCCGCGATCCACAGCTCGACGCGGCTCATTCGGGCCGCAGCGCGGGGAACAGGATCACGTCGCGGATGGTGCGCGCTCCGGTCACCAGCATGGTGAGCCGGTCGATGCCCAGCCCCATCCCGCCGGTCGGCGGCATCCCGTACTCGAGGGCGCGCAGGTAGTCCTCGTCGAGCGCCTGGGCCTCCTCGTCACCACGGGCGCGCAGCGCCACCTGCGCCTCGAACCGGCGCCGCTGGTCGTCCGGGTCGTTCAGCTCCGAGAAGGCGTTGGCCAGCTCGTAGCCGCCGACGAACAGCTCGAACCGCTCGGCCAGCGCCGGATCCCCGCGCTTGGGCTTGGCGAGCGGCGACATCTCGATCGGGAAGTCGAGGATGAAGACCGGAGCCTCGAGCTTGGGCTCGACCGAGTGCTTGAACAGCTGGTCGATCAGCCGCCCGCGGCCGGCGCCCGCGTCGGGCTCGAGGCCCCGACGGCCCAGCTCGGCCGCCAGCGCCGCCTCGTCCAGCCCGCGGAGGTCGACGCCCGCGTGCTCCCGCACCAGGTCGTAGAACGCGACCCGCCGCCACGGCGGCGTCAGGTCCACCGGCCGGCCCCGCGCCTCGACCGTCAGGCCGCCGGCCACCTCGCGCACCACGTCGACCAGCAGCGCCTGCGTCATCTCCAGCACGTCCAGGTAGTCGACGTACGCCTCGTACGTCTCCAGCATCGTGAACTCGGGGTTGTGCAGCCGGTCCATCCCCTCGTTCCGGAAGTCCTTGCTGATCTCGTAGACGCGCTCGCAGCCCCCCACGATCAGCCGCTTCAGGTACAGCTCGTCGGCGATCCGCAGGTAGAAGTCCGTCCCCAGCGCGTTGTAGCGGGTGACGAACGGCCGCGCGGAGGCGCCGCCGTAGAGCGGCTGCAGGACCGGCGTCTCCACCTCCAGGAACCCGCGCGCGTCGAGGAACCGCCGCACCGCCGCGACGAGCTTCGCCCGCCGCTCGAACAGGGCGCGGCGCTCCGGGTGCACCGCCAGGTCGGCGTAGCGCTGGCGGTAGCGCATCTCCGGATCGGCCAGCTCGGAGAAGTGCGTCGCGCTCCCGTCCTCGGCGGCGGCGGTCTTGCCGAGCGGCAGCGGCCGCAGCGCCTTGGCCAGCAGCTCGAACCGCTCCACCCGGACGGTCACCTCGCCGGTGCGGGTGCGGAACAGCGGACCGGAGGCGCCGAGGTGATCGCCGAGGTCGAGGAGCTCGAGCAGGTCGAACGCGTCGCCGAGGTCGTCGCGGCGGAAGTAGAGCTGGATGCGGCCGCTGGCGTCGGCCAGGTGCGCGAAAGTCGTCTTGCCGTGGCCGCGGACCGCCACCAGGCGTCCGGCCACCGCGACCGCCGGTCCCTCGGCGCCGCCGCCGAAGGCGGCGAGCGCGGCCGCCGCCGTGTGGCTGCGCGCGAACCTGTAGGCGAACGGGGCCACGCCCCGCTCGCGCAGCGCCGCCAGCTTGTCCCGCCGCGCCAGCGCGACGAAGCTCCCGGCGGCCGCCCGCTCGCTCACCGCGCCACCCGGTGCCCGGCGGGACTCTCGCCGCGGCCTTCGCGCCGCCCGCACTCGGCCATCCGTCGGCTCGAGGTCACCTGGCCGTCCTCCCGTAGCGCTTGAGGTAGGCCTCGATGAAGGCGTCGAGGTCGCCGTCCATCACCCGCTGCACGTCCCCCACCTTCAGCTCGGTCCGGTGGTCGTTGACCATCGTGTACGGCTGGAACACGTAGGAGCGGATCTGGTTGCCCCACGAGTTGTCCGTCTTCGTCGCCTCGAGCTGCTGCCGCTTCTTCTCCTGCTCGTCGAGGGCGCGCTGGTACAGCGCGGCCTTCAGCATCTTCATCGCCGTGGCCTTGTTCTTGTGCTGCGAGCGCTCCTGCTGGCACGACACCACGATGCCGGTCGGCAGGTGCGTCAGCCGCACCGCGCTCGACGTCTTGTTCACGTGCTGGCCGCCCGCGCCCGAGGCGCGGAACACGTCCATCTTGATGTCCTCGTCCCTCAGCTCGATCTCGATCGTGTCGTCCACCAGCGGGTAGACGAACACCGAGGCGAACGACGTGTGCCGGCGCGCCTGCGCGTCGAACGGGGAAATCCGTACCAGGCGGTGCACGCCCTTCTCCGCCTTGAGAAAGCCGTAGGCGTACTGGCCCTTGATCTCCATCGACACCGACTTGATGCCCGCCTCCTCGCCCGCCAGCAGGTCGAGGACGCTCACCGCGAAGCCCTTCCGCTCGCCCCAGCGGTGGTACATCCGCATCAGCATCTCCGCCCAGTCCTGCGACTCGGTGCCGCCCGCCCCGGGGTGGATCGTCAGCAGGGCGTCGAGCTGATCCTCCGGACCCTGCAGCATCGTCTGCAGCACCAGGCGCTCGACCTCGGCCGCGAGGTCCGTCGCCTCGGTCTCCAGCTCGCGCTCGACTTCCGCGTCCGACTCGTGCTCGAGCAGCTCGGCCAGCTCGCGCGCGTGGTCGACCCGCTGCCGGACCTCCTGGTATGGCTGGGTCCAGCGCTTGAGCGATTTCACCTCGTCGACGGTCTTGCGGGCGGACTCGGCCTTGTCCCAGAAACCGGGCTGGGACATGGCCCCTTCCAGGGCAGTGAGACGGGCTACCTTGGCATCGACGTCAAAGATAGCCCCTGAGTTCGATGAGGCGTTGATCCAGGTCGCGGAGCGCATCGCGGACGGGCGTCGCAATCATTCCGGGGTAGTCCTCGGATTAGTAACGTCAGCAAAGATAAGGGGTTACGCCCTGCGGCGCCAGTAGTGTTTGGGCTCCGCCCCGAGCAGCAGGCGGCGGACTTTTTCCCTCTGGCGAACCAGCACGAGGACGCAGACCGGGAGCGCGGCGGCCCCGTACGCCCAGCCCGCGAGCACGCCGATCAGGATCGGGAGGACGGAGGTGGCGACGATGGTCCCGAGGACGATGTAGCCCGACAGCGCATAGCCGAGCCCCCACACGACGCCCCACACGGGCACCGCGAGCGGGGTGATCACGGAGAGCGCGCCCGCCGCGGCGGCGAGGCCCTTCCCGCCCTTGAAGTGCAGCCAGACCGGGTAGTTGTGGCCCGCGACCGCCATCGTGGCCGCCAGCGCCTCGGTGGCCGGCCCGGCCCCGCCGCCCGCCAGGAGCACCGCCACGACGCCCTTGGCGACGTCGAGGATCAGCACCAGCACGCCGACCCACCCCAGGCCCGTCGCGCGGAAGGCGTTGAGGGCGCCGACGCTGCCGCTTTCCACCGTGCGCAGGTCCGGGCCCTTCGCGAACCGCACCACGAGGTACGCACTCGGCAGCGAGCCCAGCAGGTAGGCCGCGGCCGCGAGCGCGAGATAACGCATCAGAAGATCCGCTGGCCCCCGGCGAGGATCTCGTTCAGGGCGTCCTGGAAGTGGTTGGTCGTCCTCGCCACGTCGTCGCCGACCTGGAGCACGTACTCCTCGTAGCTCTTCTTGATCTCCTCCCGGAAGATCTCCTTGAGCGTGCCGTCCTTCAGCCCCTGGGCGCGCTTGGCCGGGTGGTAGGAGACCATGTCGGAGATCAAGGCGCGCGCCAGGCGCCGGGCCTTGACCTGCGGATCCTGGACGAGGAACGGGTTGACGATCTTGGCCGGCGTGCCCGGAATCGTCGTGCGGCCCGGCGAAGGAATGACGATGGCCGGCGTGGGCATCGTCACGGCCTCCGCGGGCGGAGGCACCGGGCGGGCAGGAGCCGCCGCGGGCGGCGGGACGGCCACCGGCCGCGCGGGGGGAGCGAACGGCGCGATCGGCGGCGCGGCCGGGGGCGGAGGCCCCGCGGCGGGCGCGGCCCTCGGCGCCACCAGCGGCGGCCGAGCAGCCGGCGCGAACGGCGCCGGGGGCCTGGCCCCCGCGGCGAACGGGCCGGACACGCGCGCCGGCGGCGGAGGCTCCTCGGCCTCGACGGTGGCGGACGGTATCTCCGCCTCGACCACGGGCTCGGGCGGCACCTCCGCCTCGCTGACGGGGGCGGGCGGCGCTTCCTCACCGATCTGGAGGAAGGACCCGGAGCCCACCTCGGTCTCCGAGAAGGCGGCGGCGAGCGCCGCCGGCGCCGCGACCGGGCCGGAGACCCGGGCCGGCGTGGGCGCTGGCGGGGGCGCGACGGCCGTCACGCTCGCGGTCGCCGGGACCGGTGCCGGTGCGGCGGCGGCCACGGGCGCGGCCGGCTGGGCTCCGGCTGCGGCTCCCGCGCCGCCCACCGAGAACACGGTCCGGCAGACCGAGCAGCGCGCCCGTACCCCGCCCGCCGGCACCTTCGCCGGGTCCACCCGAAACACGGTCTGACAGCTCGGACACGTGGCGTTCATCGCTTATCGGCCCTCACCAGGCTCCGGGTCGTGCCTCCGGTCGAACACGAACACCGATCCGGGCAGTGTCTTCGCGTAGCTCTTCATCTCGGTCGCCAGCTCGCTCACCTGCGCCGGGTGCGAGAAGCGCCGCCGCTCGTTGGTGACGATGCCGATCGACAGCGTCATGAACGGCACCCGGTGCAGCGTGCCGCGCCGGTCCTTGCCGAAGAAGTACCCGGCCCTGCGGTCCTGGTCCGAGTACTGGAACGGGATCAGCAGGTCGAAGACCGTGATGATCTCGCTGCAACAGGGCGCGGCCGACTCGAGCGGCAGCACGAGGATGAAGTCGTCGCCGCCGATGTGGCCGACGAACCCGTTCGGCCCGCACAGTCCCCGCACGACGTCGTGGAGGATCCGGGACAGGAGGAAGATGACCCGGTCGCCATCGTAGTACGAGTAGCGGTCGTTGAACTCCTTGAAATGGTCCAGGTCCGCGTAGCAGACGGCGAACAGGCCGCCCGCGTCCATGTACCGCTTGATCTCCCGCTCGATCTCGTTGGTGCCCGGCAGCCGCGTGGACGGGTGGACGCTGACGTTCCGTTCGGTGCGCGTGAGCAGGACGTCGAGCCGCGACCGCTGCTCGTCGGGCTCGAAGATCGGCGTGAGCACCTCGTCGGCCCCGGAGCGAAACGCCTCGTGCACGCCGGCGGACGAATGCCGGTCGGCCAGGAAGGCGACGGGCACGATCGCCGTGTACGGATCGGCCTTGAGCCGCTCGCACAAGGCGCGCCCGGTCTCGGCGGCGCCGTCGGCGTCCACCAGCACGAGCGCCGGCAGCGAGCGCAGCGCCATCGCTTCGATTTGCGCCGGGTCGCCCACCGCGACTGCGGGAAACCCCTTCCCCGCGATCCATGCCGACACCAGCGCCGGCAGCGGTCTGGCCGCGGGCGAAAAGAAGATAATCGTGGGCCGCGTCCGCACCGATCGTAGCTCGCAAGTTGCGAGGTCACAACAAACTAGGGATCAACCGGGGGGGTGTCAATCGGCGGAAGCCCTACGGAGCACGGCGACGCCTTCAGAATTCGTGCTCCCAGACCAGCAGCACGCCGGCGCGCGGGTCCCCCGAGACCTGCACGTGCGGCATCACGCCGCTCCGGCCGAGCCGCGTCATGATGAACGCGTCCACGAAGCTCGAGAGGTGGTTGGCCAGGACGGCGCCGAGGTAGTTCGTCGCCGCCCGGTAGGCGTTGTCGCTGTCGTGGATCGTCTGGCGGTACACGTCCATCTCGAGGCGCGCGTCCTGCCAGCTCCAGCGGAAGGCGTCGCCGAAGGCGCGCTGCTTGTAGAAGGCGAGCGCGGACTGGTAGCGGGGATCGGTCGGCGGCGGAATCGAATCGGGGTTGGCGAGGTAGTTGCGGCGCGCCAGCAGCCACATCGCCCCGTTGAAGGTCAGCGTGTCGGTCTCCGGCGCGAACACGCCCGGCACGGTGGACGTGTTGTACGCTCCGCTCGAGACGTAGTGGCTCATCGTCTCGTAGTAGTCCCACGGCCCGTCGATGCGCGTGGCGGTGAACGGCTGGCGCGCCACGTCGAACGCGAGGGTCTGGAACTGGGACCTGAGCTGCCGGCCCTGCTGCGACCAGGCCAGCGCCCTCGCCACGAACCACACCTCGACCGCCAGGTAGACGAGGCCCCGGTCATGGTGCGCGAGCAGCTGCCCGGAGCCGGGGAACAGGAGCGAGGCGAGCGGCCGCACCCAGGGCCGGCGCCACACCGGCACGGCCGCCGCGTCCGGCACGACCGGCGCGGCGGCGGGTGTGTCCGCCGTCCAGGGAACCCTCGCAGCCTCCTGCGCATCCGCCGCGACCTGGGCGCGCGCCACGCCGCCCCACGCCACCGCGGCGCCGAGCACCAGCCACCCCGCCGCGACCCGGCCTCGCACCCTAGAAGACCACCCGGAACGTGACCTGCACCGGCTCGGTGTCCCCCACGTCCTGGGCCGCGTTGAAGGTGCGGGCCAGATCGAACGCGATGCTGCCGAACTTGACGCCGAAGCCCAGGCTGGGACCGCGCGCGCTGGAGTTGAGGAAGGCGTACCCGAACCGCAGCCGCACGGCGCTGCCGACGCCGGACTCGACGCCGACCAGGGTGACGGCGGTGAGCGGGCCTTCGAGCACCGTGCCCTGCACGTCGGCCAGCACCCGCGCGTCCAGGCCCTGCTCTCCCTCGGCCGGCCGCACGACCTGGGCGCTGACGCCGACGGACAGCCGCGTGGGCAGCGGGTCGGCCTGGGCGCGGTTGTTGACCTGGAGGTTGAAGCCGAGGTTCCGCAGGCTCACGCCGATCACGACCGGCCGCCAGCCCGCGAACGCGTACTGCACGCCGAGGTCCACGGCGTGGGTGGTGCCGGTGGCCGTCGGCACGTCGGTGCAGTCGCCGGTGCAGTCCACCCTGAACTGCACCAGCTTGTAGCTGATGCCCGCCGCGAGGCCGCCGACGTCGGTGGCGTAGCTCGCCATCAGCTCCAGGTTGCGCGGGCTGATCTGGCCGACGGGCTCCGGCCCGAGGTCGCCCCGCGTCACGGCGAGGTCCCCGTAGTTGACGAGGTACGCGGTCACCGCGAAGGTCCCCAGCCTCGACGACGGGACGGCGATGGCGACCGCATCTCCGGAGCCGAAGAACGCGTCGTAGTGGTAGAGCGCGAACTCGCCCTTGGTCAGCCCCGCCAGGCCGGCGGGATTCCAGAACACGGCCTCGCTGCTGTTGCCGTCGGCCGTCGCCGCCTCGCCCAGCGCGACCGCGCGCGCACCGACCGGCACGAGCAGGAACGCGCCGCCCTCGATGCCGGCCGACGCACCCTGTGCGCGGGCGGCCCCGGTCCTCCAGGCCGCCAGCACCGCCACCGCCGCCAGAGCGGAGCGGAAATGCCCGCTACAGCGGCTTGGCCTCATCGATCAGCATGATCGGGATCCCGTCGTCCACGGCGTACCGCAGGCGACAGGCGCGGCAGACCAGCTCCTCGGAAGGCGCCGTGCGGTGCTCCAGGGCGCCCTTGCACTTCGGACAGACGAGAATCTCCAGCAGGTCCTTCGGCAGCGTCATGACCCTATCTCCTTGGATATCGGCAGCCCGAGCTGCGCGAGTCGGGTGGGGTCCGAGCGCCACTTCGGCCACACGGTGACCCACAGGTCGAGGTGAACGCGCCGGTCCAGGAACGCCGCGATCCGCGCGCGCGCCGCGGTGCCGACCGCCTTGATGGTCCGCCCGGCCTTGCCCAGGACGATCGGCTTCTGGCTCTCCCGTTCGACGGCGAGGGTGGCCCGAATATATACCCCGGTTTCCTCCTCGCGGAATGCGTCGATCTGGACGGCCACGGCATAGGGCAGCTCCTGCCGCAGCTCCGCGAACACGGCCTCGCGGATGAACTCGGCGGCGAAGAACCGCAGCGGCTGGGTTCCGACGTCGTCCGCGTCGTAGAGAAACGGCCCTTCCGGCAGCAGAAACCGCACCCGCTCCCGCAACGCCTCGACGCCCTCGCCGGTGACGGCCGAGACGGCCAGCGCCCCGTCCTCCAGCGCCGGGCGCTGCGATTCCGGCACCAGGTCTGCCTTGGAGTAGGCCACCGTCCGGCGCTCGGGCAGCGCCCGGGCGTCGGGCAGCAGCGTCTCGAGCGCGGGGGCCGGGTGCCGGGCGAGCGGGTGCACGTGCAGCACGACGTCGGCCCCCTCCACCACCTGGACGGCGGCGCGGCGCATCGCCCGCTGCAGCGGGTAGGCGGGCGCGATCAGGCCGGCGGGATCCACGAACAGGACCTGGGTGTCGCCGCCGGTCACGAGGCCGTGCACGGGCACGCGGGTGGTCTGCGGCTTGGGCGAGGTGATCGCCAGCCGTTCGCCCACGAGCGCGTTGAGCAGCGTGGACTTCCCGGCGTTGGGATCGCCGGCGAGGGCGACGATGCCGCAGCGGGGCACGACCGGGCTACCGCCCCTCGAGCCAGGGCACCGCGGGCGCGGTCTGGGCGAGCGGCACCAGGGCGACGGATCGTGACTTCACCATCGCAGAATAGTCGCCAGGAAGGGAGTTGGAAGCGAGCAGGAGAGTTGCCGGACACCCCGAAGACGGAAAGCCCGTCGCGGTGTTCAGCGACGGGCTTTCGGAAGAATGGCTGGCGGCGGTCTACTCTCCCACCGACGATCGTCGGAAGTACCATCGACGCTGCCGGGCTTAACTGCCGTGTTCGGGATGGGAACGGGTGTGGCCCCGGCGCGCTGGTCGCCAGCCAATGCCAAGACAGTTGCGAGATGCCAGTTGCGAGCGACGGCCGCGCGGCTCGAGGCTCGCGGGCGTCCACAGCAACTACGGACGGCAGTGCAACTGATCGAAGACGGGGTGACGCGGCTAGACGGATCCCAACCGGGGAAGAGATCAAGCCTCACGGGCGATTAGTACGGCTCGGCTGACACGCTTGCGCGCCTGTACACCTGCCGCCTATCAACCTGGTAGTCTCCCAGGGCCCTTAAGGGAGCTTGCGCTCCGGGAGCGTTCATCTTGGGGAGGGCTTCCCACTTAGATGCATTCAGCGGTTATCCCCGCCCGACATCGCTAACCGGCGCTGCCGCTGACGCGACAGCCGGGACACGAGCGGTCGGTCCGACCCGGTCCTCTCGTACTAAGGTCGGCGCCCCTCAACGCTCCAACGCCCACGACGGATACAGACCGAACTGTCTCACGACGTTCTGAACCCAGCTCATGTGCCACTTTAACCGGCGAACAGCCGGACCCTTGGGACCTTCTCCAGCCCCAGGATGTGACAAGCCGACATCGAGGTGCCAAACCGCGCCGTCGAT
>DASPTN010000119.1:0-5043 GCA_035623395.1 Gemmatimonadales bacterium
GGCCGTGCTCCGCGCCGCGCGGAACTTCACCGTGATGGGCCGGTCGCCGAAGCGGCTCGACGGACGCGACAAGGTGACCGGCGCCGCGAAGTTCGCCGGCGACATCCGGCGGCCCGGGATGCTGTACGCGCGCATCGTGCGCCCGCCAGCCCACGGCGCCACGCCGCGGAGCCTCGACACCTCGGCGGCGGCGATGCCCGGCGTCACCGTGGTGAACCACGACGGGCTGGTCGCCGTGCTGGCGTCCGACCCCGAGACGGCGGCGCGCGCCCACGACGCGGTGAAGGCGGAGTGGGACGTGCCGGCGGCGACGGTGAACACGGAGAGCATCTTCGACCACCTGCTTGCGGCCTCGCCGAGCGCGGAGACGCGGGACGAAGGCGGCGACCTCGCCGCCGGCCGCGCGGCGTCCTCGCAGACCTTCGACTCGACCTTCTACAACGCCTACGTCGCCCACGCGCCGCTGGAGCCGCACACCTCGGTGGCGGAGCTGGCGGACGGCAAGCTCACGGTCTGGGCCGCGACCCAGTCGCCGTTCGGCACCTTGCAGCAGGTGGCGCGCGCGCTGAACCTCCGGCCGGAGGACGTCCGGGTCATCACGCCGTTCGTGGGGGGCGGGTTCGGCGGGAAGTCGGCCGGCCAGCAGTCGGTCGAGGCGGCGCGGCTCGCGCAGGCCACCGGCAAGCCGGTGATGGTGGCCTGGACGCGCGCCGAGGAGTTCTTCTACGACACCTACCGGCCCGCGGCCGTGGTGAAGGTGACCTCGGGAATCGACGGCACCGGGAAGGTCGTGCTGTGGGACTACGCGGTGTACGCCGCGGGCTCGCGCGGCTCCGAGGTGGTCTACGACGTGGCCAACCGCCGGGTGCGGGCGTTCGGCGAGCAGAGCGACACCCGCGGCACCGGCGGCTACCACCCGTTCGCGACCGGCCCGTGGCGGGCTCCGGGCGCGAACACCAACCGCTTCGCGGCCGAGTCGCAGGTCGACACGATGGCGGCGGCCGCGGGGATGGACCCGCTGGAGTTCCGCCTCAAGAACACCACCGACCCGCGGATGCTCGGCGTGCTGCGCGCCGTCGCGCGCGCGGCCGGCTGGCAGCCGCGGCCGTTCCCGGCGCGGAACGGGCGCGGGCGCGGGATCGCCTGCGGGCTCGACGTCGGGACGTATGCGGCGCACGTCGCGGAGGTGACGGTGGACCGCGCCACCGGCGCCGTGAAGGTCGAGCGCGTGGTGTGCGCCCAGGACATGGGGATCGTGGTGAACCCCGAGGGCGCGCGGATGCAGACCGAGGGCGCGATCACGATGGGCCTCGGCTACGCGCTCAGCGAGGGCCTGCGGTTCGAGGGCGGGAGGATCCTCGACGCGAACTTCGATTCGTACGCGCTGCCCCGGTTCTCGTGGCTGCCCGCCATCGAGGTCGTGCTGGTGGCGAACGACGGCCTCGAGCCGCAGGGCGGCGGCGAGCCCGGCATCATCAACATGGGCGGCGCGATCGCCAACGCGATCTTCGACGCGACCGGCGCACGGGTGTACCACCTGCCGATGACGCCGGAGCGCGTGCTGGAGGCGATCCGCAGGGCGTGAGGCCGGCATCCGTCCGCGCCGAGCGCGACGGCCGCCCGCCCGGGCGGCCGTTGGCGTGTTAGGTTACGGCGCATGACGGCGGTCGTCGGTCCGGAGATCCTGGCGCTCCAGCAGGCGCTGGCGGGCCGCTACTCGATCGAGCGCGAGCTGGGCCGGGGCGGGATGGGCATCGTCCTGCTGGCGCGCGACGTGGCGCTCGACCGCCTGGTCGCCATCAAGCTGCTGCCCCCGCACCTGGCCGCGAGCGTCGAGTCGCGCGACCGGTTCCTCCGGGAGGCGCGCACCGCGGCGGGCCTCTCGCACCCCAACATCGTCCCCATCCACGCGGTCGAGCAGGCCGGCGACCTGGTGTTTTTCGTGATGGGCTTCGTGGACGGCGAGACGCTGCGCGAGCGCGTCGAGCGCGCGGGGCCGCTGTCGCCGCGGCTGGCGATGAAGGTGATGCAGGAGGTGGCCTGGGCGCTGGCCTACGCGCACCAGCGCGGCGTCATCCACCGCGACGTCAAGCCGGACAACATCATGATCGAGCGCGCGACCGACCGCGCGCTGGTGACGGACTTCGGCATCGCGGTGCGCGGCGCCGGCGGCGGGAGCGGCGAGGTGATGGGCACCGCGCGCTACATGAGCCCCGAGCAGGCGCTGGGCGAGCCGGTGGACGCGCGCAGCGACCTGTACTCGCTGGGTGCGACGATGTTCTTCGCGCTCGCCGGCCGGCCGCCGTTCGAGGCGGCGAACCTGCCGGCGATCATCACCCAGCAGGTCTCGACGCCCGCGCCGCGCCTGGCGACCGTCCGCGCCGAGGTGCCGGCGCGCCTCGCCGACCTCGTGGACCGCTGCCTGCAGAAGGCGCCGGCCGACCGGGTGCAGAGCGGCGACGAGGTCGCGCGCGTGGTGGGCGAGGTGCGCGGCCGCGACCTCCGGGCGCCGCCGCTGGTGCGCTCGTTCATCCGGAACGCGCAGGTCTCGACGATGGTCCTGCTGGCGTCGTTCTTCGGCGGCTCCGCCGTGAACACCGGCCCCAACGGCACGTCGTTCTCCCTCGGCGGCACCGGCCTCATCGGCTTCATCCTGCTGGTGCAGCTGTCGATCGTGGCCCGGCGGCTCCTGCGCGAGGGCTACACCTTCGACGACATCCGCACCGCGCTCCTCGCCGAGGCGCAGATCCAGCGCGAGGAGGCGGACGAGCTGCGTTCGGGCAAGTGGATCCGCCGCCTCAACAACATCTGGCACCGCGTGTGGGCGGGGAAGGTGGGGCGCGGGTTCTTCCGGCTCGCCGGTGCCGGGCTCAGGAAGAGCCAGCGGCGCGCGATCGTCTCCGCCGACGCGACCGAGCTGGTGCTCGGCCGCTCGGTGCTCGCCGCCTGGGACGCGCTGCCGGCCGGCGAGCGCGACGCGGTGAGGGACGTGCCCGCGGTGGTCGAGCGGCTGGAGAAGGAGGCCGAGGCGCTGCGGGCCCGCGGCGAGACGGGCGAGCGCCTGGCCGAGACGGTGGCGGCGCTCGAGAACGTGCGCCTCGCGCTCCTCAAGCTGCGCGCGGGGACCGGCAGCGTGGGCGACCTCACGCTGTGGCTCGAGCGGGCGCGCGAGATCGGCGAGGCCGTGGACCAGCGCATCGAGGCCGAGCGGGAGGTGAACCGGCTGGTCGGGGAGTGAGCCCGTGAAGCACGCGGGGCCCCGAGCCGGGGCCCCGCACTCCGTGCGGCGGCGGGCGCCGCCTACACGTCCAGGTTCCGGACGAACTTCGCGTTCTCCTCGATGAACTTGCGGCGCGGCTCCACCTCGTCGCCCATCAGCACCTCGAACAGCTGGCTCGCCTCGAACGCGTCCTCCATCTCGACCTTGAGGATGGTGCGCTTCGAGGGGTCCATCGTGGTCCGCCACAGCTGGTCCGGGTTCATCTCGCCGAGGCCCTTGTAGCGCTGGATCAGGACGTTGCGGCGGCGCCCCGGCTTCCCGTCGCCCTCCTCCTCCTCGCCGCCGGCCTCCGTGTCGGCCGGACCCGTGACCTGCGCCTGCCCGCCGTTGGACAGGCGCTTCACGTACTCGTCCCGCTCGGCCTCGTCGAAGGCGTAGTACTCCTCCTTGCCCCGCGCCACCCGGAACAGCGGCGGCTGCGCGATGTACACGTAGCCCGCGTCGATCAGTTGCTTCATCTCCTTGTAGAAGAAGGTGAGCAGCAGGGTGCGGATGTGCGCGCCGTCGACGTCCGCGTCGGTCATGATGATGATCTTGTGGTAGCGCGCCTCGTCGAGGGTGAAGTCCTCGGAAACGCCGGTGCCGATGGCCGTGATGATGGTGCGGATCTCCTCGTTGCTGAGGATCTTGTCGATCCGGGCCTTCTGCACGTTGAGGATCTTGCCCCGGAGCGGCAGGATCGCCTGGAACTGGCGGTCGCGCCCCTGCTTGGCCGACCCGCCGGCGCTGTCGCCCTCGACCAGGTAGATCTCGCACATCGCCGGGTCGCTCAGCGAGCAGTCGGCCAGCTTGCCCGGCAGGATCCCGCCCTCCAGCGCGCTCTTCTTCCGCACCAGGTCCCGCGCCTTGCGCGCGGCCTCGCGGGCCAGCGCGGCGGAGGCCGCCTTCTCGACGATGGCGCGCGCCACCGGCGGGTGCTCGTCGAGGAAGCTGCCGAGGAGATCGTTCACCACGCTCTTCACGATCCCCTCGACCTCGCTGTTGCCGAGCTTGGTCTTGGTCTGGCCCTCGAACTGCGGCTCCCGCACCTTCACCGACAGCACCGCCGTGAGCCCCTCGCGCACGTCGTCGCCCGAGAGGCTGAACTCGGCCTTCTTCAGCGCGCCGCTCTTCTTGGCGTACTCGTTGATGGTGCGGGTGAGCGCGCTCTTGAAGCCGGTGAGGTGCGTCCCGCCCTCGTGGGTGTTGATGTTGTTGACGAAGGTCAGGGTGTTCTCGGTGTAGCCGTCGTCGTACTGCAGGGCGAGCTGCACGTCCACGCCCTCGCGCACGGTCTCGATGGCGATCGGCTTGGGATGCAGCGTCTTCTTGCTCTGATTCAGCCACTGCACGAACTCGACCAGCCCGCCCTTGTAGAAGAAGGTCTCCTGGCGCTCCTGCCCGGGCCGCTCGTCCTGGAAGGTGATCGTCAGGCCCTTGTTGAGGAACGCCAGCTCCCGGAGCCGGCTGGCCAGGATGTTGTAGTCGAACCGCGTCTCGGTGAAGATGGTGGCGTCGGGCTTGAAGCGGACGATGGTGCCGGTGCCCTTCACCTTCTCGCGCAGGTTCAGCTTCTTCACCGTCTCGCCGCGCGCGAACGCCATGTGGTGCCGCTGGCCGTTGCGGTCGACGCACACCTCGAGCCGCTCGCTCAGCGCGTTCACCACCGAGATGCCGACGCCGTGGAGGCCGCCGGACACCTTGTAGGTGTTGCGGTCGAACTTACCGCCCGCGTGCAGGACGGTCAGCGCCAGCTCGACGCCGGGGATCTTCTCGGTGGGGTG
>DASPTN010000120.1:0-41082 GCA_035623395.1 Gemmatimonadales bacterium
AGCCCGTCATCGGCCCTCCGCGATCCCGGATGCGGGTGGAACGGCGCCCGCTTGGCCCACAGCCGCAGCGCCTGCCAGTAGATGCCCGCCGCCACCCGGGCCGTCATCCACGGGTAGCGGGCGAGTGCCGCCGCCAGTGCCTGACCCGTCAGCGGCTCGCGCCGCAGCGCGAGCGTCGCGTCGAACAGCTTGCCGTCGGCGTCGTGGTTCTCGATGCGCACCACCAGTCGCGGGCCGGGCGCCGACAGCCGCCACGCGTACCGCTGGTTCAGCGGCATGAACGGCGACACGTGCAGCGCCTTGGGCTGCTCAAACCGGAACACCGCGCCGCCGGCGCCGCGCTCGCCGAGGTGGAGCACGTACGCATGGCGCTCGCCCCACGGCGTGTTGGTGACTTCGGTGACGATCGCTTCGACCGCCGCGCCCGAGGCGTCGAAACAGTAGTAGAAGCTGACCGGGTTCATCACGTAGCCGAAGTAGCGCAGGTGCGTGAGCAGGCGGATCGGGCCGGTCGGGCGCCGGCCGGTGCGCGCGGCCACCAGATCGCGCACCTCGCCATCCAGGGGCTTCGCGGGATCGCCCAGATGGTCCGCACGCCGGAACCACGCGGGCGCCGGCCGGCGAACGGACCACAGCCAGCGCCCGTCGAACACCTCCGGCAGCTCGGCGAGGTCGAGGTACAGCATGAACAGCCCATACCGGAACGCGTGCCGCACCGGCCGCAGTCGGCGGTGCCGGACCATGCCGCGGTAGAGACAGCTGTTCACGGCACCGCCACCGCGGGCTCCGCAGCCCCGTCGCCCACCCCCGTCTCGAGACTCCCGCGCGCAGGGGCGCGCGGGACCGCCGCGAGCACCTCCGCCCGCGCCGCCGCCCCGATCTCGCGCGCCGCGGCCAGCCCGCTCACCACCCCGTCCTCGTGGAACCCGTTGCCCCAGTATGCGCCGCAATAGTGCGTGCGGTTGGGCCCGCTGATCTCGCCGCGCCGGCGCCGCGCCGCCTCCCCAGCCACCGTGTACACCGGGTGGTGATAGCGCACCCGTCCCAGAACCCGGGCCGGGTCGATGGCGTCGCCGCCGTTCAGCGTGACGCAGAACGTCTCCGGGGCGTCGAGCGACTGCAGGATGTTCATGTTGTAGGTGAGCGTGGCCGGGCCCGCGGGATCGCCGCCCAGCCGGTAGTTCCACGACGCCCACGCGGCGCGGGAGCGCGGCAGCATCGAGACGTCGGTGTGCACCACGGCGTCGTTGACCTGGTAGGGGAGCGCGCCGAGCACCTCGCGCTCGGCGGCGGTCGGATCGGCCAGGAGCTCCAGGACCTGGTCGCTGTGACACGCCAGCACCACCCGGTCGAACGGTTCCCCATCCACCTCCACCCGGTCGGCGAATCGCGCCACGCGGCGGACCCGGCGGCCGACCCGAATCCGGTCGCGGAACGGCGCGACCAACGCATCCACGTACCTGGCCGACCCCCCGCGCACCACGCGCCACCGGGGCCGATCGCCCAGCGTCAGGAGGCCGTGGTTCTCGAAGAACCGCACGAAGAACGCGGCCGGCATCTCCAGAACCCGCGCCAGCGGAACGGACCAGATCGCCGACGCCATCGGCTGGATGTACCACTCGCGGAAGGCGCGCGAGTAGCGCCCGCGCTCCAGCAGCGCGCCGAGCGGCTCCTCGCCCGCGGGCCGCCGCCGTACCGCGCGGGGCGCCTCGCGGTCGAACCGCAGGATGTCCGCCAGCATCCGCAGGAAGGCCGGGTTCACCACGTTGCGCGGCTGCACGAACAGCCCGCGGAGCGACGACCCACTGTACTCGAGCCCGGTCCGGTCGCTGCGCACGCTGAACCCCATCGTGCTCGGCCGGCTCCCCACGCCGAGCTCCGCCAGGAGGCGCGTGAACCGGGGATAGTTGCGCTCGTTGTACACGATGAAGCCCGAGTCCACGGGCCAGCTGCGGCCGCCAGCGTGGAGCGTCCAGGTGTGCACGTGGCCGCCCACCCGGCGGTCGGCCTCGAACACCGTGATGTCGCGCGCACGGTGGAGCTCGCGGGCAGCCACCAGCCCTGACACCCCGCTGCCGACGACGGCGACGCGCATCAGGTCCTCGAGCCTCTCACGGCGCGACCGCGGCGGGCGGGCGCGTAGCCGCGAAGCAGGGAGCGCCAGTGGACCAGATCCCGCACCTGCGTGACTTTCTCCCCCAGCGGCTCCAGCTCGGCCGCACGCGCGCCGCCCACCAGCAGCGCCGTCCGCGGCTCGAGAGCCGCGCGGAGCGATCGAAGGCCGGCGCGGACAGTCCGCAGATCCGGCGGAGCGACGACACTGAGACCGACGACCCGCGCGCCGTGCCTGCGAGCCGTGGCCGCGATCTCGTCGGCGGGGACATCGGCGCCCAACAGGATCACCCGCCAGCCGTCGTGCGCAGCAGTCACCGCGGCCAGCCTCGCGCCCAGCGAGTGACGCTCACCCGACGGCGTGGCCACCACGGCCACGGGCCCGCCGTCCGCGACCTCGAGATCGTCCATCAGTCCGTCGAGCACCCGTACGGCCACCTCCGACGCGGCGTGCTCGTGCGCGATGCCGATGCTGCCCCCCTGCCACGCGTCACCGATGCCCGAAAGGAGCGGCGCCAGTACCTGCTCCAGAAACACGGTGGTCCCGAGCGAGAGCAGCGCCCGGCGCAGCACGACGTGCAGCCGCTCGGGAGCGAGGTCGCGGACCTCGGTCATCGCGGCACCGAGGTGCTCCGCGGCCGGCGTGACCGGCGGCGGGTGCCGGGCATCCCGGTCGGCCAGCCGCGCCAGCTCATCCACCGGTATCCGGACGACCTGACCGATGGCCCGACCGGCCTGCGTCGCGCGAAGCAGCAGCGCGAGCCGGTCAACGTCGGCGTCCGAGTACAGCCGCTGCCCGGCGGCGCTCCGTCCGGGCGCGACCGCCTCGTAGCGTCGCTCCCATGCCCGAAGCACGTGGGGCGACAACCCGGTCCGGGCGGTCACGACCCGCATGGGATGGCGCGGCACGCGATAGCCGGGGTCGTTTCTCACGCAGTTGAAGCTAGACGGTGTGTGGAGCGATGTCAAGCTATTTATCTAGACGCAACATTGACATCGAAGCTGGCATCCGCTAGGCTACAGCTATCGGGGGGCCGGCGCGGCAACCCGGGCGAAGGGCGCTGGAGGCTGCAGCCGGTCACGGATGAGCGGGCGAACCTCGACTGACGCGCGGGAGACTCGGGAGTGGGCCGTCGCATCGTCGTCAACGACCTCATGCAGCACGGTTACGCCTACGAGCTGACCGAGCCCGCCGGGCAGAGCTTCGATCCCGCCTTCCAGCCGGAGCTGACCCCCAGGGAGATGCTCGCCCTCGGCGTGTTCGGCGGCCGCTACCTGACCGACTGCCGCGCCGAGTTCCCCGCCGACTGGTTCGAAGCGGCCAAGCTCAGCCACGAGCGCCACGACCCGAAGCTGAACTTCTTCGGCGTGAACGCGTCCCAGCCGCTCGCGGTGTGGCGCCGGAAAGGATGGATCCACCCCGACGACCCGCGCGGCTGGTTCCAGTGGTACTGCCGCTACTGGTCCGGGCGCCGCCACCCCGACGACGAGCGCCAGATCCGCCGCTGGCGCGCCGTCCGCCGCCACGTCGCGCAGCTCCGAAAAGCCTGCTGTCCCGGCGACCTGGACTGCCGGCCCCGGCAGCGGCAGGCCCTGCTCCACTGGGCCTACGACTCGCGGCGGATCTAGCCGCACGGCCGCGCGTCCGTTGCCCGCAGGCCGCTTGCGGCTTCGGTTTTTCTTCGGTACGTTTCGGGCCCCCATTCTGGAGAGTCCGCCATGAGCGCAGCCGCCGCTCCGCGCCTCGACCGCCTCACCCCCGTGCTCGTCGTGGACGCCGTGGAGCCGTGCATCCGCTTCTGGACCGAGCGGTTCGGCTTCACGGCCGAGAACGAGGTCCCCGGCCCGGACGGCAAGCTCGTCTTCGCCAGCGCGAAGCAGGACGCCGTCGAGGTGATGTACCAGACGCGGGCGAGCGTGGTGGCGGACCAGCCGACGCTCGCGGGCGAGATGAACGGCCGATCGATCGTGCTCTTCATCGCCGTGGCGGACCTCGACGCCGTGGAGCGCGCGCTCGCGGGCGCGCCGGTGGTGAAAGCGCGTCACAAGACGTTCTACGGCAGCTCGGAGGTGTACGTCCGGGAGCCGGGCGGGCACGTGGTGGGGTTCGCACAGTTCTGATCGGCGGTTGGTGGGTGGTGGAGAAGTGCCGGAGGGACCGACCCGCAACCGCGTGAGCCTGGGAGGCCCAGGATGCCGCATCCGATGGTCCTGCAGCTCCGCTTCACCCGGTCCGAGTTCCGTCGCGCGATCGCGAAGGTGTCGGAGGTCGACGCGCGCAAGCGCGTGATGCCGATGAACAGCATCAGCTGGACGGTCGGCCACCTGGCGTGGCAGGAGCAGCGCTACTTCGTCACCTTCCCGACCGGGAAGACTCCGCTGCCGGAGATACAGGAGAACTTCGCCTTCGGCTCGCCGCACTCGACGCCGCCGGCGAAGGAGATGTGGGCGGCCTGGCGGAAGATCACGAGGGCCGCGGACCTGTTCCTCGACACGCTCACCACCCGGAAGCTGCGGCAGTTCGTCGTGCTCAACGGGCGCAAAACCGACCGGATGTACGGCAACCTGCTGCAGCGGGTCATCTACCACTACTGGTACCACATCGGCGAGGACATGGCGGTGCGGAAGCTGCTCGGCCACACCGGGTTCGGCTACTTCGTCGGCGACATCGACGGGAAGGCGCCGTACACGCCCGAGCGGCGGTGAGGCACCGCCCGGCTCCGGCCGAGGCCCGGCCGTCCCGTCCCGGGTCGCCGCGAGGGTGACCGATGGCTGACTGGGCCGTCGGACTGCCGAAGATCAGCAGCATGGATTACTGCAACGGCCGCCTCTTCGTCCCCACCGACCTGACGGACGACGCCGGCGATCTCATCGTGCTCCGCCGGCCCACGGCCGATGAACGAGCCGGTCGCGGATCGGGCGGCGATGCCCGCGGTCCGGCGGCCCCGATCTCAGGCCGCCGGCTTGTAGCTCAGCACCACCGTCCCGTTCCCGAAGGTCCGCGAGCCGGTGAGCTTCAGCGCCAGCTTGCGCGTGACGGCCTCGAACATCGTCTTCCCCTTCCCCAGCACGACCGGGCTCACCGCGATCTGGTAGTCGTCGACGAGTCCCGCCTCGGCCAGCTGGCCCACGATGCTGCCGCTGCCCAGGATCACCATGTCCGGCCCGGGCCCGCTCTTGAGCCGGCGCATCTCGGCCACCAGGTCGCCCTTGACGAGGCGCGTGTTCCGCCACGTCACCTTCTCCAGCGTGCGCGAGAACACGATCTTCTCGAGCGCGTTCATCCTCTCGGCCACGACCGGCATGGCCTTGGCCGCCTGCGGCGTGGGCCACCAGCCCGCCATCAGGTCGTAGGTGACCCGGCCGAAGACGAGGGCACCCCCGCCGCTCGCGTTCTTCGAGGTGAAGGCGTTCCACTCCGCGTCCTGCGGGTCCCGGTGCGCCCAGCTCATGTCGCCGTTGCGGTCGGCGATGAATCCGTCGAGCGACACCATGTTGAAGACGCCGAGCCTCGCCACGCTGACCTCCGGTCCCGCCCCGACATCGGGGTGGGTAACGTTAGCGGCGGCGGGACGCGGTGTCGACCACGCGCCGCTGTTCCTTCCACCACCCCGTCTGCGGAGCCGCGATGCTCTTCGTCGTCGTCGAGAACTACCGGAACGGTGATCCCGTCCCGGTCTATCGCCGGCTCCGCGACCGCGGCCGGCTGATGCCCGAGGGCGTCGAGTACCGGGGCAGCTGGATCACCACGGACCTGCGGCGCTGCTACCAGGTCATGGAGTGCGCCGAGCGCGCGCGCCTCGACGAGTGGGCCGCCGCCTGGAGCGATCTGGTGGACTTCGAGATCGTGCCGGTCGTCACGTCGGCCGAGGCCCGGGCGGCCGTGGAGCCGCGGCTGTGAGCGCCCGGTCCCTCGTCCCGCTGCTGGCGACGCTGCTCGCGGCGCACGCGGCCCCGCTCGCGGCCCAGTCTCCGCCGGCGGCCCAGGTTCCCGCGGCGGAGATGGACTCGCTCCTGAGCCGCCTGGTCGGACGGTGGCGGATGACGGGGTCGGTGCGCGGCCGCCCCGCGGCCTACGTCCTCGAGGCGGCGCGCGTGCTGCGGGGCCGGTTCGTCGAGCTGCACATGACCGACGTGGCCACGCCGTCCGCCTACGAGGCGCGGGTGTTCATCGGCGTGGACAGCGCCGGCGGCCGCTACGTCGCCCACTGGCTCGACGACTTCGGCGCGGGGTACTCCATTCCCCACGCGTCCGGCCGGGCGCACGGCGACACGCTGGTGCTGGACTTCCCGTATCCCGCCGGCGCGTTCCGCGACACGTTCGCGTACGATCGTGCCGCCGACGCGTGGCGGTTCACGCTGGAGGCGGCGGACTCCAGCGGCGGCTGGAGGCTGTTCGCCGAGTACGCGGTCCGCCGGGACTGACGGTTCGTCGCGCCCCGCAACGACGACGGCCCCGCTCCTCGCGGGGCCGTCGTCGCGTTCCGGGCGCCGGTCGGGTCTAGATGCCGAGGTCGGCGCGCCCCATGGATTCCCAGTTGTCCGGCGGGGTCCACAGGCTCTTCTCGGTCCCGATGAGCGTCGCGTACGAGTGCAGCATGCCGAAGTTGACGCAGCGGATCGAGAACCAGGAGATGTCCTTCCGCTCACGCAGCTCCTGCTCGATGTCGTCGGTCACCTGCACGCTGGTGCGCCGCTCCGCGTGCACCTTCTTCATGATGCACTGCTCGTCTTCCTCGCTCAGGTACGAGTAGATCGGCGCGAGCGCCTTGCGGTCGACGACCTCCACGAGATCCTCGGGAAAGACGTCGCCGTCCGACTGCGTCTCGATGGTGAGCGAGCTGAGCTGCCCGAACAGCCCGCCCGGCGTGTCGCTCCGCGCGCTCGGATAGGTGGTGAGGCAGGGAATCTGGATCTTGAAGGCCACCCGCGGCTTGAACGACGACGCCTTGGCCGTGTACGCGCACTGGTAGCGGACCAGGCACTTCTCCCGGGAGACCGGGGTGAGCTTCTCGACGAAGAACGGATAGCTGAAGGTGGCGCTCACGTCGGTCGCGCTCAGGCCGTCCAGGTAGGCCTGCACGTTCTTCTTGAGCGTGCTCGTCCCGATCACGTCCCGGTGGCCGTGCAGGATATGGATGATCTTGGCGATCCCCTGCGCCTCGAACGAGTGATTGATCCGTGCCGAGATGGATATGTTCGCGATCGTGGCCTGCCCCTCGGGACGCGCCCGCGACGCGACCCGCACGGGGTACGGAAGGTCCTGCAGGCCCACGTCGACCAGATAACGGCGTTCCTCCGACATCTCACACCTCCCCATCGGTGACATCACGAACCGAGGGCGGCGCCGGCGAGCCGCGGCTCGCCCGCCTTCCCCCGGATGCCCGCGTACGTCCGCAGCGCGACGATCGCGCACACCGCTTGCTCGGGCGTCGGGTAAGCCGGGATGCCTGCGTCCCGGAGCCGGGCGAGCGCCGCGTTGCACTCGGGCCCTCCCTGGCACTCCATCACGAACGACTTGCCCAGATGTTTGTACAGCTCGTGCACCTTCAGCGCCACGTCGGCGATCGCCGGTACGTTGGTGATGGCCGACGGGCAGACGGACCCGTACACCCCGTCCACCATCGGATCCTCGAACGCGGCCGTGAACGCCCGCTCGTACACCGACGGCGTGGCCGTGCCAGCGATGTCGACCGGGTTCAGGACCGAGCCGAAGCCCGGCATGTCGGAGCGCAGCCGTGCGGCCAGCTCCGGCGAGATCTCCGCGAGCGGGTGAAGCGGCATGCCCAGCCGGTCGAAGTGCTCGCACGAGAGCAGCCCCGACCCGCCGCCGTTGGTGATCATCACCACGTGGTCGCGCCGCAGCGGCGGCTGCATCGCCAGCGCGATCGAGATGTCGAGAAACTCCTGCCACTGCGTCGCCCGGATCACTCCCGCGTCCCGGAACACCTGGTCGAAGAAGGCGTCCGACAGGCCCTCGTTCTCGGACGCCGTGTGCGCCATCGCGGCCTTCTTCGCGATCCGCGACGAGCCGACCTTGATCACGACGACGGGCTTGTGCGGCACGACCTCCCGGCACGCCGCGACGAAGGCCTCGGGCGAGTCGAGCCCCTCGATGTAGACCGCGAGGCAGCGCGTGTTCGGGTCCCGGCCTCCGTAGAGGATGAACTCCGAGAAGTCCACGTCGGCCTTGTTGCCGAGCCCGACGAAGAAGCTCATCCCGAAGTGCCGCAGCAGCGACGCGCCGAGCGCGCCGAGCAGGTTGGCGCCCGACTGCGAGATCATGCCCACCGGCCCCGCCACCGGCAGGTAGGGGATGAAGCCGCAGTTGAAGCGCGAGTAGGGACTGCCCATGCCGAGGAAGTTGGGGCCGATGAGCGGCAGCTCGTGCTCCCGGCAGAAGCGCGTGAGCTGGTCCTGGATGTCCCCGCGGCCGGTCTCCTTGAAGTCGCTGCTCGAGACGGCCACGATCTTCACGCGCTTCGCGACGGCCGCCTCGATCGCCTCGGGAACGGCGCGCGCCGGCACGGCGATGAAGACGAGGTCGACGTCTCCGGGGACGTCGGCGAGGCTGGGATACGTGGGGAGGTCGAGCACCGATTCGGCCGCGGGGTTCACCGGGTAGATCGTGCCCCGGTAACCCCACTTGATGAGCCCTTCGATCACCTTGTAGCCGACCTTGGTGGGACGCCTCGAAGCACCAACGACTGCGACCGAGGATGGGTTCAACGCGTACTTGAGCTTCTCGATCACGTAAGGGCGGGGAGCGTCGATGCGCACGCCCGATCACCTCCTAGTCCGCCGGGCGCGGCGGGATGTCGCGCCTGCACGCGTCAATTGATGCATACCGCGGGCCACGGCCACGCGCCGCCCGCGGGCGATGCCGCCCGCCGTTATGTGCAAGCGGCGCCGCCGCTTGCGTGCGAGCCCCGCGCGGAGCGGGCGGTGGGCAAACACGAGCAGAAGGCTCCCCACGCCCGATCGGCGTGCGTATGATGGTACGAGCGTCGTTCGAGCGCGCCGACGCGTGCGTCAGCCGCAACGCCGCGCAACCACACAACGGAGCCCGATCCGGTGCCCAATCTCCTCGCCGAGCAAGATCGCGCAGCGCTGCTGCGACGCCTCGGCACGCTCACCTCGCAGCACCAGCGCCGCTGGGGCAGGATGACGGCACACCAGATGGTGTGCCACGTCAGCGACCAGATGCGCGTGGCGCTCGGCGATCTTCCGACCAGGTCGTACGGAAGCCCGCTCACCGGCCAGCTGGCGCGGCTGTACGCGATTCACACGCCGCTGCCCTGGCCCAGGGGGAAGGTGCAGACCTCGCCCGAGATGCTCACGGCGAAACCCGCCGCGTGGGACGGCGACGTGCGCGCCTGCGAGGCGTTGATCCGGAGGTTCGCTTCGGAGCGGCCGACGGCCGCGCACCCGAGGTTCGGGCGGCTCAGCACGCGCGAGTGGGGCACCCTCGCGGCGAAGCACCTCGCCTACCACTTCACCCAGTTCGGCGTCTAGCGGCCCCCGCTCCCCCGGAGGGCCGGGGGGCGGGCCGGCGCCGCCTCAGGGGTGCCCGGCCGGCTCGACCGTCAGCAGGGCGATCGCCGCATTGGGCAGCGCGAAGGTGTAATCCCCGGACGCGTCCGGCGCGACGGCGACCGTCACCGGCGTCCCGAGCGACCCGTCCGATGCGAACTGCGCGCCGCCGTAGCTCACGTCGGCCGCGAGCGAGGCCAGGCTCGGCGCGCGGAGCAGCAGCAGCGTCCCGCTCCCCATCCGCCGCGCGAGGTGCACCCGCACCGGTCCCGAGGCGCTCGAGTCCTTGTTCAGCACGAACACCGCGACCGCGCATCCGCCGCAGCGGCTCACCGCCCAGGCGCGCAGGTTGGCGCGGGTCTCGACGAGCGCGGGCACCAGGTGCGCGCCCGACGCGTGCCGCCCGAACAGGTAGAGCGCGTAGTACAGGGGCTCGGCGACGTTGCGGTAGCGCACCGTGCCCGCCGAATCCCGCCGCACGTACGTGTCCACCGGGTTGTACGAGCTGCCGCCGCCCGGGCGGTAGCTGGTGTGGAACGCGACGCCGACGTACCCGTCGTCGGCCAGCGAGAACGCGTAGTCGAGGCCCCACAGCGCCGAGGCGAACGCGTTGCTGACGCCCGGCATCCCGCCGCATGACGCCGAGTTCGTCTCCGCCATCGCGATGGGCAGCCCGCGCTCGCGGGCGAGCGCGGCCAGCGGTTTCGCCTCGCGGTCGAACCGGTCCATCAGCTCGGGCGACAGCAGGCGTCCGATGCTCACCTGCCTGCCGTTGCAGGTCGTCTCCGAGTAGTTGTGGACCGTGATCCAGGTGAGGTTCGCGCGGCCGACGCCGTCGATGAACGTCGCGAGACCGGCGGGGTCGCGCCACCCGCAGCAGGTCGCGGGTCCGACCAGCGCATAACGCCGGCCGACCGGGTCGGCCCGGAGCGCGCGCACGTAGGCCGAGAACTCCTGCGCCTGGTCGGCGGCGGCGTAGCCCGCCGCGCGGTAGGGCGTGCGGGAGAACAGGTCGGGCTCGTTGCCCGGCTCGAGCGCGAACACCAGCGGGCGCGGGATCTCCCGCGCCACGCCCTCGGTCACCTCGCGCAGCGCCCACGACGGCGCGTTCTGCTTCAGGTTGAGACCGACGATGAGCTTCCAGCCGCTCGCCCGCGCGGCCTCCCCGAACAGCCGGAGATCGGGGCCCGTCAGCTCCGCGGCGCAGCCGTCCGGATGCGGTGCCTCGGCGCGCGCCCAGCAGCTGTTGTCCTGGCTGTTGCCGCCGAGGCGCAGGATCCCGGCGCCGAGGTTGCGCATCAGGCGGAAGTAGCCCGCGTTCGGCGCGCCCGGACGGCCCAGCGCGTAGACCGCCTCCTCCGCGGAAGCGGCGGACCCGCCCGCCGCGGCTCCCTGGAACGCGCCGATGCCCTGCCCCGCGGTCGACACCTCGAGGCTGTACCCGATGAAGTCGCGCGGAATCAGGCTGCCGAGCCGCGCCGTCTCCACCGAGACGGTGGCCAGTCGGGTGGACGCGTCGGCCGGCGCCTGCGCGCGCGCGGCCCGCGAGGTGGGAAGGCCGAGGGCGGCGAGACAGGCGCTCGCCGCGGCGACGTGTGCGACCCGTGTCATGGAGTCTCCGCGCCCCCGTCGCGATGACGGGCGGCGACGATGATGTATCGCCTTCCGCGGCGCGCGTCCAGCGTCGCGCCGCCGCGCGGCGGACGGCCGCCCTGGCGAGACGTGCCACTCGGCCGTACAACTGTGGTGGTCACCAGTCGCGTCTACCGGCAGGATCGGGCACGGGTCATGGACATCCTCCACGCCGTCGGCAACACGTCGCTGGTGGAGCTGCGCAAGGTGGTGCCGGCGAACGGCGCGCGTCTCCTGGTCAAGCTGGAGTGGGAGAACCCCACCGGCAGCATGAAGGACCGGATGGCGCAGTCGGTGATCGCGCGGGCCGAGGAGGACGGGCGGCTGAAGCGCGGGGACACGGTGATCGAGTACACGGGGGGGAGCACCGGCACGTCGCTCGCCCTCGTCTGCGCCGCCAGGGGCTACCGCATCCGGATCGTCACGTCCGACGCGTTCAGCCTCGAGAAGCGCGACCACATGGCGGCGCTCGGTGCCGGGCTGACGCTCGTGCCGAGCGAGGGCGGGCAGACCACCAAGCAGCTGATCCTGGACATGATCGAGGCCGCCCGCGAGCTGAGCCGGGAGCCCCACACCTTCTGGACCGACCAGCTCAACAACCGGGACAGCGTCGCAGGCTATCATCCCCTGGGCGAGGAGATCTGGAGCCAGACCCAGGGCGGCATCGACGCGTTCGTGCACTCCGTCGGGACGGCCGCCTCGCTGCGCGGCGCCGCCACCGTGCTGAAGCGGCACAAGCCGGGCATCCGCGTGGTCGCGGTCGAGCCCGCCGAATCCGCGGTGCTCACGGGAGGCCGGCCCGGGCCGCACCACATCGAGGGCGTCGGCGTCGGATTCGTCCCGCCGCTCTGGGAGCCGGCGCTCGTGGACGAGGTCCTCGCGGTGGGAACCGCGGAAGCCAAGGCCATGGCCCGGCGCCTGGCGCACGAGGAGGCCCTGTTCGCGGGCACCTCCTCCGGCGCGAACGTCATCGCTGCGCTGCGGGTGGCCGAGCAGCTCGGCCCCCGAGCCACCGTGGTCACCTTGATGGTCGACTCCGGACTCAAGTACCTGAGCACCGACGTGTACCGGAGCCGCCATGCCTGATGCCCGGCAACTCGACCCGCCGCGCCGGCCGCGAGCCGGGGCGACGCGGCTCCGCAGCGTGGTCGCGCCCGCGCTGCTGCTCGCCGCGCTCTTCCCGCTCGCGGCGCGGGCCCAGGACTCGGCGGCCGCCCCGGCCCCGTGGCGCTATGCGCAGGTCGAGCCCGCCGTCGTGGCGCGGCACGGCATGGCGGCCGCGGACCATCCCGTCTCGAGCCAGGTCGGCGCCGAGATCCTGCGGCGCGGCGGCAACGCGATCGACGCCATCGTGGCCGTCGCCTTCGCCCACGCCGTGGTCGAGCCCGCGGCCGGCAACCTGGGCGGCGGCGGCTTCCTGGTGTACCGGCGGCGCGACGGCCGGAGCTTCGCGCTCGACTTCCGCGAGACGGCGCCGGCCGCCGCGACCCGCGACATGTTCGTGGACTCGGCCGGCAGGGTCACCGACGCGTCGTGGCTCGGCCCGCTCTCCGTCGGCGTGCCGGGGTCCGTGGCCGGCCTGTGGGAGATGCACCGCCGGTTCGGACGGCTGCCGTGGCGCGACGTCGTCGCTCCGGCCGTCGCCCTCGCGCGCGACGGCCACGTCGTCGACCAGCCGCGCGCCGACATGCTGCGCGACGACCAGCGGCTCCTGGAGCGCTACGAGTCGACGGCGCGGCTGTGGCTGCCCGGCGGCCGGCCCTACCAGGCCGGCGACACGCTCCGCCAGCCGGAGCTGGCGGCCACCCTGCAGCTGATCGCCGACTCGGGGGCCAGGGTGTTCTACCGCGGCCGCATCGCGGGCCTCATCGTGGCCGAGATGCGGCGTGACGGCGGACTGATCACGGCGGAGGACCTCGACCGCTACCGGCCGCGATGGCGCACGGCGCTGCGGGGCCGCTACCGCGGGCACGAGATCATCACCATGCCGCCGGCCTCGAGCGGCGGCGCCACGCTCATCCAGGCGCTCAACATCCTCGCCGGCTTCCGGCTCGGACCGTTCGGCAGCGTGCGCGAGCGCCACCTGCTCATCGAGGCCGAGCGGCGCGCGTTCCTGGATCGCAACACGCTGCTCGGCGACCCGGCTTTCGTGACCATGCCGCTGCGGCGCCTGACGAGCCCGGCCTACGCGGCCCGGCAGCGCCGCTCGATCCGGCGCGACCGCGCGACGCCCACCGGGGGACCGGCGCTGCGCGAGGGACCGCACACCACGAACTACTCGGTGGTGGACGCACGCGGGAACGCGGCCTGCCTCACGACCACGCTCAACCACGGCTTCGGGTCGAAGATCGTGGTCGGGGGCGCCGGCTTCTTCCTCAACAACGAGATGGACGACTTCACCGCGCAGCCGGGTGCCGTCAACACGATGGGCCTCCAGCAGCTGGGACAGGCCAACGCGGTGGCCCCCGGCAAGCGGCCGCTCTCGTCCATGACGCCGACCATCGTGCTCGACCGCCGCGGTCGCCTCGAGCTGGTCCTCGGCTCCGAGGGCGGCGCGATGATCATCACGGCGGTGCTCGAGACCATCGTCAACGTGGTGGACCACCGCATGACCCTCGCCGAGGCGGTCGCCGCCCCCCGCGTGCACCACAACGCCCTGCCGGACTCCGTGGCCACCGAGCCGGACGGACTGCCGCCCGATGTGAGGGCGCAGCTCGAGGCGATGGGCCACCACTTCTATGCGCACCCGTGGTACTTCGCGACCGTCACCGCGGTGCGGGTCGGGCGCGGCGGGCTCGAGGGCGTCGCGGACCCGCGGCTGCCGAGCCGGGCGGCCGGGTACTGAGCGGCGCCGCGCGGCCCGCCGTTGGCCGCGCCGATCCGTCCGACCTACATTGACTGATCCACATGCCGAGCTGCCGCTGACCAGCCTGGAGACGACGCCGATGCCGACGGCCAGCCGGCGCCGTCACCTGCGGGCCGCCTTGTTCGCGGCCGCGATCCTCTCCGCCTGGGCCGCGGCCGCGGGCGCCCAGGCCCCCGACTTCCGCACCATGACGCCGGCGCAGCGCCAGGCGTTCATGGATTCGATCCGGGCCGGCTCCCAGCGCGACCACGATCGGATGGTCGCGCTGCTGCACCTGCCGGCGCCGCCCGCGCTGCCGCCGGCCGACAGCGATCCCAGCCGGCCGCCGAACACCTTCCAGCGCGCCGGCGCGCCGGGCGGCAACTGGTACGACTCGGCGGGCAACACCTACGTCCGCTCGGAGTGGGGCATCTGGTCGAACTACGACGAGGCGCGCGCCGGGACCTACGCGCTCCCCGATCCGCTGGTCACCGCCCGCGGCCGCCGCGTGACCGATCCGGCCACCTGGTGGCGCGTCCGCCGCCCCGAGATCCTGGAGCTGTTCGAGCGCGAGATCTACGGGCGCACGCCCGCCCGCACGCCGGCCGTGCGCTTCCAGGTCACGAGCCTGGATTCCACTCGCTATCCCGGCGAGGCGGTCGTCGAGCACGTGCTCGGCCGCATCGACGACTCCGCCTATCCGGCCGCGAAGCCCGCCATCGAGATCACGCTCTACCTGCCGCCGCATGTCACCAGGCCCGTCCCGGTCGTGATGGTGGTGTGGGGCGTCTTCTTCGGCTTCCCGCCGGGGGACACGACGAAGCTGCCCGACCGCATCGCGCAGACCCTGGCTCGGGGATGGGCGTTCGGAACCGTGAACACCACCGCGATCCAGGCCGACAACGGCGCCGGGCTGAGCGAGGGGATCATCGGCCTGGTGGCCCGCGGCCGGCCGCGGCGGCCGGACGACTGGGGCGTGCTGGCGGCGTGGTGCTGGGGGATGAGCCGGGCGCTCGACTACCTGGAGACCGACCCGCGGATCGACGCCCGGCGCGCCGCGATCGAGGGACACTCGCGCTGGGGCAAGACCGCGCTGCTGGCGGGCGCGCTGGACCGTCGCTGGGCGATCGTGTGGGCGAGCAGTTCGGGGGCGATGGGCGCGTCGCTCGAGAAGCGCAGCTGGGGCGAGACGATCGACAACGTGGCGAGCGCCGGCGAGTACCACTGGATGGCCGGCAACTTCCTCAAGTACTCGGGCCACTGGGCCGACATGCCGGTGGACGCGCACGAGCTGATGGCCCTGGTGGCACCGCGCCCGCTGTTCGTCACCGGCGGCACGAAAGGGGACACCTGGGTCGACACGCACGGCGAGTTCCTCGCCGCCGTCGCCGCCGACCCCGTCTACCGGCTGCTCGGCGCGCGGGGACTCGGGACGACGACGATGCCGGCCGCGGACCAGGGCCTGATGGACGGCGAGCTGGCTTTCCGCATGCACGAGGGCGGGCACACCGACCTGCTCGACTGGCCGGTGTTCCTGCAGTGGGCCAGGCGCTACTTCGAGCGGCCGTGACCCGTGCCGTGACACCGAATCCGGAGGATTTGCGATGACCCGGAGCTTCCGAGGCTGGTCCGTCGCCGCCGCGCTCGCCGCCCTGTCCCTCGCCGGCCGCGCCGCCACGGCCCAGGGCGGGCCCGCCGCGCCCTCGCCGCTGATGCGGCGCGCGTTCCAGCTCGACCTCGCCGACTCCACGGCCCAGGCGCGCGCGATCTTCCAGGGCGTCATCGACACGGCCACCGACCCCGCGACGAAGGCGGCCGCGCAACGCGCGATGGCGATGAGCTACGCCTTCGGCGGCGACTGCGCGGGCACGGTCCGCTACGAGAGCCTGGTCATCGCCTACTGGGCGACGCGCGAGCAGGCCGATCCCCGGAACGCCTTCTACCAGGAGGGCGAGATCGCGGACGAGGCGGCCCGCGTGTGCCTCGATGCCGGCGACGCGCAGGCGGCCGAGCAGTGGTACCGGCGCGGCTACGAGCTGGGCACGAAGGAGCCGGCGCCGCTCGCGCACCCGCGGAGCCTGTGGGAGTTCCGCCTCGCGCACGCGCTGGGCCGCATCGCGGCGCGCCGGGGCGACACGGCCCAGGCCCGGCGCCAGGTCGCGGCTGCGCGCCGGATCCTGGACGGCGACTCCGCCATGGCGGCGCAGCAGGAGCGGTTCTTCCCGTACCTCGCCGGCTACGTCGCGCTCTACACGGGGGACCTGGCGACGGCCGAGACGCAGCTCGGCGGGGCGGTGGCGCTGCCCGGCAACGAGCGCGATCCCTACCTCCGCTGCCTGCTCGCCGTCACGTACCAGCGCGAGGGCAAGGCGGACGCCGCGCGGGCCGCGTTCCAGCAGGCCTACGACCTCGCCACCGGGCACAACCCGCCGGCCGCGTTCGTGCGGCCCTACGCGCGGCGCGCCCTCGGCCTAGGGCGATGAGCGCCGGATCGCGGAGGGCGAGGCCATGAACCAGCGCGAGTTCCTGCGGACCCTCGGCGGCATCTCCCTCGCCGCCGTGTTCGGCGACGCGGGCTGGGCCCGCTACGCGGCGCTGCCGCCCGCCCGGCTGGCGCAGGACGACGCGTTCTGGGCCGCGATCCGCGCCAGGTACCTCCTCACGCCCGACTACATCAACCTCGAGAACGGCTACTTCCTGATGCAGTCGCAGCCGGTGCTCGAGGCGTTCATCGGACGGGTGCGCGACATCAATCTCCAGTCCACGCGCTACATGCGCACCCGCATGGCGGACGACAACGTGGCCGTGCGCGCGCGGCTCGCGGCCATGGCCGGCGTGCCGCTCGAGGAGCTGATCGTCACCCGCAACACGACCGAGTCGCTCGACACGGTGATCGGCGGATTCCGGTGGCAGGCGGGCGACGAGGCGGTGATGGCGGCGCAGGACTACGGCGCCATGCTCGACATGTTCGCCCTGCAGGCGCGCCGCCACGGCGTGGTCAACCGCATCGTCTCGCTGCCGGTGGACCCGCGGTCCGACGACGAGATCGTCGGCCTCTACGAAGGCGCCATCACGCCCCGGACCCGCCTGCTGATGATCTGCCACATGGTGAACATCACCGGGCAGGTGCTGCCCGTGGCGCAGGTCGCCGACATGGCGCACCGCCACGGCGTGCAGGTGATGGTGGACGGGGCGCACACCTTCGGCCAGCTCGAGTTCACCATCCCGGAGCTGCACGGCGACTACTTCGCCTCCTCGCTCCACAAGTGGCTCGGCAACCCGCTCGGCGCCGGCATCCTGTGGGTGCGCCGCGACCACATCGCCGAGCTGTGGCCCACCTTCGCCGACCAGAGCGTGCCGGACGACGACATCCGCAAGCTCAACCACACCGGCACCCAGCCGGTGCACACGGTGCTCGCGATCAACGACGCGCTCGACTTCCACCAGGCCATCGGGACCGCACGCAAGGAGGCGCGGCTCCGCTGGCTGCAGCGCTACTGGACCGACCGGGTGCGCGGCCGGCCCGGCATCACGCTCAACACGCCGAGCGATCCCCGCCGCACCGGCGCCATCGCCAACGTCGGCGTCGCGGGTCTCGAGCCCGCGGCGCTGGCCTCGGCGCTGTTCGACCGCTACCGCATCTGGACGGTCGCCATCGACGGTGCGGGCGTGCACGGGGTGCGGGTCACGCCGCACCTGTTCACCTCCACCGACGAGCTGGACGCCCTGGTGCGGGCGCTGCGCGAGCTGGCGGGCTGAATGACCGGGCGACCCGCGTTCCTGCTGCTGGCGTGCGCGGCCCTCGCCGCCCCGACCTCCCGGTTCGCGCCGGCGGACCTGGCACGCTGGGAGCGCGAGGCCCGCGACGTCACCATCGTCCGCGACGACTGGGGCATCGCTCACGTGTTCGGCCGGTCGGACGCCGACGCCGTGTTCGGCGTGGAGTACGCCCAGGCCGAGGACGACTTCAACCGGGTGGAGACGAACTACCTCGACGCCCTCGGGCGCGCCGCGGAGGTAGAAGGCGAAGCCGCCGTCTGGCGCGACCTGCGCATGCGCCTGCTCGTGGACGAGGACAGCCTGAAGGCCGGGTACGCCGCCAGCCCCGCATGGCTGCGGGCGCTGATGGACGCGTTCGCCGACGGCCTGAACTACTACCTCGCCACCCACCCGCAGGTGCAGCCGAGGATCATCCGGCGGTTCGAGCCGTGGATGGCCCTCGGCTTCACCGAGGGCAGCATCGGCTGGGACATCGAGAAGGTGGACCTGCGCGGCCTCCAGGCCTTCTACGGCGGCGCCGGGCCCGCGCCAGCCCCGCGCCCACCCGGCGGCGACGGCGACGACGCGTTCGTCGAGCCCGGCGGCTCCAACGGCATCGCCATCGCGCCAGCGAACACGCGGAACCACCGCCCGCTGCTGTACATCAATCCGCACACCTCGTTCTACTTCCGCTCCGAGCTCGGGATGGCCAGCGACTCGGGGCTCGACGCGTACGGCGCCGTGACCTGGGGCCAGTTCTTCGTCTACCAGGGCTTCAACGCCACCGCCGGCTGGATGCACACCTCGAGCGGCGTGGACAACGTCGACGAGTTCCTCGAGACCGTCACCGGGGAGGGCGACCGCCGGCTGTACCGCCACGGCGACAGCCTCCTGCCGGTCCTGGCCCGCCCGATCACCATCCGATGGAAGACCGACACCGGGACGGCGGCGCGGACGTTCACGGCCTTCTACACGCGGCACGGGCCCATCGTGCGCGAGGCGGGCGGCAAGTGGGTGAGCGTGAGCCTGATGCACGACCCGGTCCACGCGCTCATCCAGGCGTTCACGCGGACCAAGGCCAGGAACTACGCGGAATTCCGCCGCACGCTGGAGCTGCACACCAACTCGTCCAACAACACGATCTTCGCGGACGCCGACGGCGACATCGCGTATTTCCACTCCAACTACATCCCCCGGCGCGACACCTCCTTCGACTGGACGAAGCCGGTGGACGGGAGCGACACCGCCACCGACTACCGCGGCCTCCTCACGGTGGACGAGACGCCGAAGCTCCTGAACCCGGCGAGCGGCTGGATCTACAACTCCAACAACTGGCCGTGGTCGGCGGCGGGGCCCTCGAGCCCGAAGCGGAGCGACTTCCCGCGCTACGTCGAGACCGGCACGGAGGAGTCGCCGCGCGGCCGCCACGCGCTCCGCGTGCTGCCGGGCCGCCGCGACTTCACGATGACCTCCCTCACCGCCGCGGCGTTCGACCGCTGGCTGCCGTCGTTCGCGCGGATGATTCCGCCGCTGCTCGCAGCCTACGACCGCGCCGCGCGCTCGGACCCGCTCCGTTCGCGGCTGCGGGACGAGATCGCGGTGCTGCGCCGCTGGGACTGCCGCTGGGACACGAGCTCCGTGGCCACGTCGCTGGCCGTGTTCTGGGGGACGGAGGTCCAGCGGCAGGTGTTCCGCAACGCGCGGCAGGCGGGGCTCTCCGCCGAGACCTGGGTCGCCGAGCGCGCCGCGCCGGCGACCCTGCTGGCGGCCCTGGCCGCAGCGTCGGACAGCCTGACCGCCGACTTCGGCACGTGGCGGGTTCCGTGGGGCGCGATCAACCGTTTCCAGCGGATCGACGACGCCATCGACCCGCGATTCGACGACGCGCGTCCCAGCATCCCGGTGGGGTTCACCTCGTCGCGGTGGGGCTCGCTCGCCTCGTTCGGCTCGCGCGCCTACCCGAACACCAGGAGGTGGTACGGCTCGAGCGGCAACAGCTTCGTGGCCGTCGTGGAGTTCGGCGACAGCGTGAGGGCGCGGGCGGTCACGGTCGGGGGCGAGAGCGGCGACTCCGCCTCGCGCCACTTCGACGACGAGGCCGGCCGCTACGCCACGGGGAATCTGCGGCCGGTCTACTTCTATCGCTCCCAGCTCTCGGGCCACACCGAGCGCGAGTACCACCCCGGGGATTGAGCCGGCGACGACCGGCGCCCGCCCGCAGCCCCGTTCCAGCCCCCGGCACCGCCGCCCCCTGAATCCCGACGGCTCACCTGGTGTATCATGCATGATGACCCGTCTCCGGAGTGCCCACCGCATCGAGCCGGCCGCCGGAGTGTCCACCCACGCCCGGTGCAGATGGAGTCCTGATGCCCCCTTTCGGTCAGGCAGCACGTGTGTCCCCGTTGGCGCAGTCCGACACCACCGCGGTGGTCAAGCGGTTCCACACCGCCGAGCGCCTGCTGGCGTTCGAGAGCGGCCGCATCGAGATCGTGACGCTTGGCGGCCACTCCATCGGGAAGGCGAGCTACGCGCCCGGGTGGCGGTGGTCCCAGTGCGTCTCCGGGTCGTCCCCTCCCGCCCGTCTCGGAGCCGAGCCCGTCGGGCTCGTGCTCTCGGGCCGCGCCAGGGTGCGGAGTCAGGAGGGCAGTGAGATGGACCTCCTGGCCGGGGACGTGTTCAGCGCAGCGATCACCGGCGAGTACGACATGTGGGTCGCCGGACCCCGCCCGTGCGAGATCCTGTACGTGAGCGGGGTGGAGACGCTGATCCGGGCGTTGCGCGGAACGGCGTGACCAAGCCGCCGCACGGCGGCGGGCGTCCCGGGGTCAGGGACGTCCCGCGGCCGGCGGCGGGGCAGGAACCGGCGCCGGCTCGACCGGCGCCGCGACGAACCACACGAGACCGCCGCGGGACGGCAGCCGACGTCGCCCTGCGGCGGTCTCGTTTCGACGCCGGCCTACCGCGGCGGCCGGGCCGGCTGCTGCGGAGCCGGGGCCTCCTCCGTCGGCAGCGCCGTGGTCTGCGCCGGCGGCCGGGCAGGAGCCTGGGGCGGCGCGCCGGGCGCCGGCTGCGCGCCGGGCTGGCCGGTCGTGCCCGCGGGCGGTCGGAAGAAGAACGGCGGAGGCGTGAGGATCTCGCGGCCGTGGCTGGTCAGGAAGGCGCGGACCTCGTTGTAGGCACGGTGCGGGTTGTTGGGCGAGAACTCCGACCGGATCCAGGTCTCGTGGTACCAGCGGCTGAAGGGCGGATACTCGGCCCACAGCAGCTGGTCCTCGAGCTGCTCGAGCGGCGGCCTGGCCTGCCAGGCGAGCTGCCACAGCTGCGTGGTGTCGGGAGCCGCGAGCGCGTCCGCGAGCTTGAGGGCGGCCCGGGTCTGGCAGGCGTCGAGGTACAGCCCGAGCGCCACGTTGTCGTGGAAGTACCGCGCCTGGTCGGGCGTCATCGACGCCTCGGCGCGGGCCTCCTGCGCCAGCGCCGAATCGAGCTGCGGCGCGCGGGCCCGCAGCACCGGCAGGGCGCTGTCGAGCGGGACCTGGACGAAGAACCCCACCCGGCGGCCGGTGTCCGGCGGCGAGGGACGGCCGAGCACCCGGTCGTGCAGCCGCTCGAGGAGCTGCTGGATCGCGTTCGACGCGTTCCACAGGCGCGAGGGCACGTCGAGCAGGTCGAAGTACCGGCCGTAGGTCGCGGCGGCGTCGTCGGCGCCCGCGCCGAAGTACTCGCGCGAGAACCAGCCGACGTAGCGGCCCGCCGGATCGGGCGCCGCGAACGCGCCGGCGGCGTTCCACGTGATGTCGGCGATCATCCGGACGCCCATCACGTACTCGCGCACCTCGGACATGTTGACCAGCATGTACTCCGTGGCGCCCGCCTGCACGACCTTCTGGAACTCGGCGCCGATGGTGGCCGGCGCGACGGTGCTGACGTTCTGCTTGCTGAGGTTCCCGCCGAGATAGGCCAGGTGGTAGTAGACGCCGTGCTTCCACTTTCCCAGGCTCGCCGGCAGCCCGCGCATGTGGCCGTCGTTGTCGTCGGGCCAGACGATGATCACGTCGCTGGGCAGGTCGAACGTCTCGGGATGCTGCTGGTAGGCCGGCAGCATCTCGGTGTACATCGTGAAGTGGAACAGCGGCGTCTTCCCGGGCGGCAGCAGCTCCCGCACCATGTTCACCTGGTCGGTGATGACCTCGTGGAACACCTTCGCCCGGTCCTCGTCGGTGAAGCCCTGCGGCCACACGTAGCCGCGGTCCTCGGTGTTGCGCATCCCGACCGGCCAGATCACGTCGAGGTGGCGGTTCTCCAGGACGCCCGCCTTCCAGAAGGCGAGCATCCCGTCCCGGTTGTTGAACCAGTCGTACTCCGGCCGCACGCCGCGCTCGGCGGCGAGGTTGAAGCGCGTCATGCCGAACGGATTGGAGACCAGGATGTCGTAGTGGTGGGACGTGTAGTACAGGCCCCAGTCGCTCGCCAGCTCCTGCACCTCGTAGCGGCGGTGCACCCGGGTGTACGGCGCGACCATGTTCATCCGCAGCCGCAGCGCGGTCTCGAAGAATCTCTTGTACCACTCGAGCGGCACGTCGCCGAGCTGCGACGGGTAACCGTGCTCGTCGAACGGCCGCGGCAGGATGTCCTCGTCGTCGTGGAAGAAGCCGCGGTACCTGAAGGTCGGCGGGCCCTGCACGAAGCGCGTGGCCTTGAGCACCAGCGGGTCGTGGTGCTCGGGCAGGTAGCCGGTCCACAGGTACAGCGGATCGATGCCCAGCCGCTCCGACAGCGTGTAGGCCGCGAAGGCGGTGCCGCGCGGGTTCGAGCCCACCAGCCACACCGTCTTCGGCGCCGTCACGATGCGGTACGCCTCCCACTGGCCGGCCATCCCGCGCACGTCCACGTCCCTTGGCAGCGGAGCCGTTCCCAGCGTCACCATCCGGATGGCCATGCGGCCCGCGCTCGGCGTGTCGACGATCGGGGGCCGCCAGCCGCTGATCTTCTCGATGTCGCCGGCGAGGAAGGTCGCCGCCTGGCGCACGTTGAGCGGCTCGTCGCGGGACAGCACGATCTCCGCCCCACCGCCGCCCCCGGCCAGCACGACGTCGCCCGCGGCCACCGGGCCGGCCTGCACCCAGCTGCCCCGCAGCGGCCCCGTCCACGGGGCGGGCGCGCCCGAGGACGCGGGGGCGGGGGCGTTCTGCGCGGCGAGCGCGGCGGTGAAGGTGAGCAGGACGAGGAACGGCACGGACAGGGCGGGCATGCGGCGCTGGCTCATCGGTCGCTCGCGACTGGAGGGATGTCGATCGTGCGGCGGCGCGGCACCGGCGGTCCGGCGCGGCGGGCCGGGTGATAATGTCACAAGACCTCTACAACTTTCCGCCCGGCGGCACGGAGCGCAACCCCGAATCCCGCGGCGCCGTGCGGCCATTTTCCCCGGCCCGCGGGCGGCCGGCACGCGCCGCCCGGCTCAGCAGTCGACCACGACCTTGATGCCCTCCCGCCGGTGCGCCACCGCGAACGCGCGGCCGACCTCGGCGAGCGGGAAGTGGTGCGTGACCTGCGCGCGCACGTTCACCCGCCCGCTCTCGACCAGCGCGAGGGTGCGCGGATAGGTGTGCTTCATCCGGTGCACGACCCGGATCGCGAGGTCCTTGCGCCGGGCCGTGGAGGCCGTGAAGGCGGTCCGGTCCTCGCAGGGGATGCCGATGAGGATCGCCCGCCCTCCCGGCTTCGCCGCCGCGATGGCGGCCTCGACCGCCTCGGGCTCGCCCGAGGCGTCGAACGCGACGTCCACCCCGCGGCCGCCGGTGGCCCGGAGGATCTCCTGCACCTCCCGTCCGCCGGCGGCGGCGAACGGCGTCGCGCCGAAGGCGCGCGCGGCCTCGAGCCGGTGCGGCACGGACGGCAGATCGGTCGCGAAGATGCGCGCCGCCCCCGCGGCGCGCGCGATCTGGACGACCGACAGGCCGATGGTGCCGCACCCGAAGACGCCGACCGTCGTCCCCGGCTTCACCTCGCCGAGGTCCACGGAGTACAGCGCCACGCCCAGCGGCTCGAGCATGGCGCCGTCGGCGTCGGACAGCGACGCGGGCAGCGGCACCAGGCAGCGCTCCGGCCAGGCCACGTAGTTGCGCAGCGCGCCGTCCTGGGGCGCGTGGCCGGCGAACCGCAGCCCGGAGCAGAGGTTGACGTTCCCCTGCTCGCAGTACTCGCACCGGCCGCAGGTCTGCGCCGGGTCGATGGCGACACGCTCGCCGCGCCGCGCTCCGCTCTCGATCACCCCGGCGCACTCGTGGCCGAGGACCAGCGGCGTCTCGATGCGGTCGTCGCCGATCCGTCCCTCCTGCCACCAGTGCACGTCGGAGCCGCACACGCCGACCGCCGTGACGCGGACCAGGGCCTCGCCCGGGCCCGGCGTCGGCACCGGTTCGTCGTGGAGCCGGAGGTCGCCCGCGCCGTGAATGCGTGCCACCTGCATGACGCCCGTCCTTCCGTGGAGTCCGCCGGGCCGCGGCGTCCCGCGACCGGCGGTCGTCTCGATATGTAGCCCTTCCGCAATCGGTGTCAAACGCCGTATCGTTGCGCGGCGCCGGGCACGGCGCCGCACGGGAACCGGTGGACGAGGGGGAGACGGTGGGCGAGCGGTTCGAGACGATCATCCTGATCGGCCGGCCGGCGGCCGGCAAGAGCGAGGTCATCGACTTCCTCAAGCACGCCGGCGAGGCGGAGCGGGCGCGGCGCTTCCGCGTCGGCCCGCTGGTCGAGTTCGACGACTTCCCGTTCGTGTGGGAGACGTTCGAGATCGACGACCTGCTCGAGCGGCTCGGGGAGCCCCGCGCCTTCACCACCGGGGACTACTTCTTCAAGAGCGAGCGGCTCTGGAACCTGTTCATCGAGCGGATCAACCTCGAGTTCCGGAAGGCGCTGGCCCGCGATCCCGCGTTCACGGCGACGCACACGGCCCTGGTGGAATTCTCCCGCGGCGGCGAGCACGGGTTCGCCGAGGCGTTCGCGCACCTCGGCGACGACATCCTGAGCCGCGCCGGCATCGTCTACATCAACGTCTCCTACGAGGAATCCGTGCGGAAGAACCGGCGGCGGTTCGATCCCTCGCAGGCCGACTCCATTCTCTACCACTCGCTCCCCGACGAGAAAATGGAGCGGTACTACCGGACCAACGACTGGGAGCGGCTGTCCGGCGGCCGTAAGGCCGGCCGGATCCGGATCCGGAGCTTCGACGTGCCGTTCGCCGTGTTCGACAACGAGCCCGAGCGCACCGACGACCCCGCGAAGCTCGGGCCGGCGCTCGAGGCCGTGTTCGCGGCGCTGTGGAACGAGATGCACGCCGGCGCGGCCCGGTAGGCGCGCCATGGCGAATCCGCTGGGGCACAGCCGAGCCTACCGCACGCGCCGGTTCCTGAACTGGTTCCCGCTCGGTGTCACGTACGCGACCTTCTACATGGGCCGCTACAACCTGAACGTCTCCTCCAAGACGATGATGGACGCGTTCCACCTCTCGAAGGGGGAGTTCGGGACGATCGCGACGGCCGGGTTCTGGACCTACGCGCTCGCCGTCATCTTCAACGGCCCGCTGGCCGACCGGATCGGGGGAAAGAAGGCGATCCTGATCGGCGCCGCCGGCGCCGCGGCGGTGAACCTGCTGATCGGCCTGCTGTTCCTCAGCGGGTGGCAGACGCGGATCGTGGTCGGCATGTCGCTGCTCTACGCGGCGAACCAGTACTTCCAGGCGTTCGGCGCGCTCTCGATCGTCAAGGTGAACGCGCCGTGGTTCCACGTGCGCGAGCGCGGGGTGTTCGGCGGCATCTTCGGCGTCATGATCTCGAGCGGCTACTTCCTGGCGCTGTACGTCGGCGGCAAGATCCTCGCGGCGCTGAGCTGGTACTGGGTGTTCCTGGTTCCGTCGGCCGCCATCGCCGCGATGTTCCTGGTGGACCTGGTGCTGGTGCGGGACACGCCCGCCAAGGCGGGCTTCCCGGCCATCGAGACCGACGACGCCACCTCCCACGACCCGGACCGCGACCGGCCGGTGGACTGGAACCACCTCCTGCGGCGCGTGTTCACCAATCCCGTGATCGTCACCCTCGTGGCCGCCGAGTTCTGCACCGGCTTCGTCCGGCAGGGCCTGATCCTGTGGTTCGTGCCGTTCCTCAAGGAGGTCCACGGCATCACGCCCGGCAGCACCCTGTTCAACGTCGCGTCCCTCGGCATCACGCTGGGCGGGGTCGCGGGCGGGCTGCTGGCCGGCTTCCTGTCGGACCGCGTGTTCGGGTCGCGGCGGCCGCCGGTGGCGCTCGTCTTCTACCTGTGCCAGATCGTTTCGCTGCTGGTCCTGGGCCGCGCGGCCGCACCGGGACTCGCGGCGTTCATGATCGGCTTCACCTGCATCTGGATCTTCGGCGTGCACGGGATGCTGACGGGCACGGCCTCGATGGACTTCGGCGGGACCCGGGCGGCGGGCACGGTGGCCGGCCTGCTCGACGGCGTGCAGTACCTGGCGTCGGGACTCACCGGCTTCCTGCTCGGCCACTTCCTCGACAAGCTCGGCTGGGGCGCCTGGACGTACATGATCATGCCGTTCTCGCTCATCGGCGCGCTGCTGATGACTCGCCTGTGGAACGAGACGCCGCTGCGGCGACCGGCCGGGAGCGGCGCCGCGGCCGCGCATTAGGGGCGGCCCGCCCGGGGATCCGGCCGCCCTGTCGTGGTGGCAGGGCCGGCGCGGCGAGTGGTACGTGGCCGCCCAGCTGCTGCTGGTCGCCCTGGTCTCGCTCGGCCCGCGCTCGCCCGCCGGCTGGCCCGCGTGGGGCCCGCCTGCGCTCCAGCCCGTGTGGCGGCTCGCCGGCGGGGCGATGATGGCGGCCGGCGCCCTGCTCTTCGGCGGGGGCGCCTGGCGTCTGGGGAGGGCCGTCACGCCGCTCCCCTATCCCAAGCCCGGCGCCTCGCTGGTCTCGTCCGGTCCCTACGCCCTGGTCCGGCACCCCATCTACGGCGGCCTCGTCCTGCTCGCGCTGGGCTGGGCGATCGCGATCCAGGGCTGGCTCACCCTGGCGTTCGCCGCGCTGCTCGTCCTGGTCTTCGACCTCAAGGCGCGCCGCGAGGAGCGGTGGCTCGAGGAGCGCCACCCCGCGTACGCCGAGTACCGCCGGCGGGTGCGGAAGCTGATCCCCTTCGTGTACTGAGCGCCGGACGGGCGCCCGGGAGACGGCGCCGCCGCTCGCGGACCGGGGGGGCGCTGGACACCCGGCCCGACCCATGTCAGAATTCGCGCTTCCCAAGACCCGGAGCAGCAGCGATGAGAGCCTCCGCTTACGCGTTGGCGGCCGCCCTGTGCGCGGTCCCGGCGCTCGCAGCAGCGCAGAACCCGGTGTCCGACGCGTACCGTGCCCAGACGGAGCGTGCGACGCGGGTCATCACCGCCGCGCTGGAGTCGTTCCCGGCCGACAAGTGGACGTACAGCCCGACGCCGGTGCAGATGTCGGTCCGGGCGATCGCGGTGCACCTGGTCGAAGAGGGCAACTACTGGCTCTGCTCGCACGCGACCGGCGTGGCCGAGCCGCAGCGCACCAAGGTGGACACGACCGCATCGAAGGAGACGCTGATGACGGCGCTGCGCGCGAGCTTCGACTTCTGCAGGAGCTCGGCGGCGAACCTGACGGACGCGCAGCTCGCGGACTCCGTGGAGTCGTTTGGTCCGCGGAAGACCACGCGCGCCAGCATGGTGCTGATCACCGTGGGCGACTGGGCCGACCACTACAGCCAGCTGGCGAATTACCTCCGCCTGAACAACATGGTGCCGCCGACCGCGCGCCGGGGGCAGATGTAGAGGAAGGATGTGAGAGCGGGTGTGAGGGTGTAGGGTGTAGCTGAGGGCGGCCATCGCACCCTACACCCTACGCCCTCACGCCCTGCTGCAACGGAGGCGGTGCAGGTGCAGCCGAAATTCTTCGTCAGCGCATCGGCGTTCCGTCGATGGCTCCACACCCATCATTCCTCCTCCCGCGAGCTGCTGGTGGGGTTCCACAAGGTCGGCTCCGGCAGGCCGTCGATCACCTACGCCGAAGCGCTCGACGCGGCGCTCTGCTACGGCTGGATCGACGGAGTCCGCACCCGCCACGACGCCACGAGCTACACCATCCGCTTCACGCCCCGGAGGCGCGCCAGCGTCTGGAGCGCCGTGAACCTGCGCCACGTCCGCAGGCTGACCACGCTCGGCCTGATGCGGCCCGCCGGCCTCGAGGCGCACCGCGAGCGGGATCGCCGGAAGTCCGGACTCCACTCCTTCGAGAACCGGGCGCGGGCCCTCGCGCGCGCGTACGCCCGGACGTTCAAGGCGAATCGACGCGCATGGGCCTGGTTCGAGGCCCAGGCTCCGTGGTACCGCCGCACGGCGTCGTGGTGGGTGATGAGCGCGAAGAAGGACGAGACGCGACTCCGCCGCCTGGCCACGCTCATCGCCAGCTCCGCGAAGGGCTCGAGGATCCTGCCGCTGGTCCCGTCGTCGAAGGAGCGCCGCGCGGCGCGCCAGTAGCCGCATTCCATGGTCGACCGCTCGCATTGGAGCCTCGCGGGCCTTGTCCGCGGACCCGGCCCCGCGCAGCTTGGTCCGATGGCTGGTGCTCGGCGCAGCCTTCGCGCCGGGAGCCAGCGCGGGGGCTCCGAGCGTGATCCTCTCGCAGCCGCGGTCCTGACGCACCGGCGCCCCGGGAGACTTCCGTGACCAGACGCGCGCCGCCTCCCGACCTGCATCCGCCGGACGAGCGCGACATCGCGAAGCTGCTCGGCCGCTCGCGCGGTCTGTGGGAGCGGCTCCGCGCCGACCTGATCGCGCAGCTCGGTCCGCTGTCGGACCACTGGGCGTTCTCCAGGGCCACCAGCCGCTGGTCGCTGCGGCTGAAGCGGAACCAGCGGACCGTGGTCTACCTGGTTCCCCGCCCCGGGCACTTCCTCGCGTCGTTCGCGCTCGGGGAGAAGGCGTGCCGCGCGGCGCAGGCGAGCGGGCTCCCCGCCTCCGTGCTCTCGCTCATCGACGAGGCCCCCAGGTATCCGGAGGGACGGGGCGTGCGACTCGAGGTCCGGACCGCCCGCGACGTGGGCGCGGTGGAGGCCCTGGCCTCCCTCAAGATGACGAACTGACGGGGCCCGCCCGGCTGCCGGACGCGGCCGCGGCCCCGTGACGGGTCGCCTTTCCGCGCCGACGGCCCTATAATTCGCTCCGAGGCCCGCGCCGGGTTCCGGCTCGGGCCGTTTCTCCCCCAGACAGTACGAAGCCACGATCCGGAGTCGCGCATGCGCTCGCCACGCACCGACGGGCCCGGGGTGTCGTCATCGACCGCCACGAAAGATCCCGGCATCGAGATCCGGGGGCCGCTGAGCGGGGAGCACGCCGGGATCCTGAGCGACGGCGCGCTGCGGTTCGTCGCAGCGCTCGCGCGACGGTTCGAGGCGCGCCGCCGCGAGCTGCTCGCCGCGCGCACCGTCCGTCAGCGGGAGATCCAGGACGGCCGGATGCCGGACTTCCTCGCGGAGACGCGGCAGATCAGGGCCCGCGAGTGGACGGCGGCCCCGATCCCCGCCGATCTCGCGGACCGGCGGGTCGAGATCACCGGGCCCGTCGACCGCAAGATGATCATCAACGCGCTCAACTCCGGCGCGCGCGTGTACATGGCGGACTTCGAGGACGCGCACTCGCCCACCTGGGCCAACACCCTCGACGGGCAGGTGAACCTGCGCGACGCGGTCCGCGGCACCATCGCGTTCACCAGCCCCGAAGGGAAGCGCTACGGCCTCGCGGAGCGCGTCGCGACGCTGGTGGTGCGCCCGCGCGGCTGGCACCTGGTCGAGAAGCACCTGCACGTGGACGGCGCGCCCGTCTCCGGCTCCCTGTTCGACTTCGGGCTCTACTTCTTCCACAACGCCGCCGCGCTGATCGCCAGGGGCACCGGGCCGTACTTCTACCTGCCCAAGATGGAGAGCCACCTCGAGGCGCGGCTGTGGAACGACGTGTTCGTCGCGGCGCAGGACGCGCTCGGCGTTCCGCGCGGGACGATCCGCGCCACGGTGCTGATCGAGACCATCCTCGCCGCATTCGAGACCGACGAGATCCTGTGGGAGCTGCGCGACCACTCGGCGGGGCTCAACTGCGGACGGTGGGACTACATCTTCAGCTTCATCAAGAAGTTCCGGCACCGGCCGGAGTTCGTGCTGCCCGACCGCGCCTCGGTCACGATGGACCGCCCGTTCCTCCACGCCTACGTCCAGCTGGTGATCCGCTCCTGCCACCGCCGCGGCATCCACGCGATGGGCGGCATGGCGGCGCAGGTGCCGATCAAGAACGATCCGGCGGCGAACGCGGCCGCGCTCGACAAGGTGCGCCAGGACAAGCTGCGGGAGGTGAGGGCCGGGCACGACGGCACCTGGGTGGCGCATCCCGGCCTCGTCCCGGTCGCGCTCGAGGCCTTCGACGCCGGGATGCCGCAGGCCAACCAGATCGGGCGGCGGCTCGACGACGTCGCGGTGGGGGCGGCCGACCTGCTCGCGGTGCCGGCCGGCGAGATCACCGAGCGCGGGCTCAGGACCAACGTGGACGTCGGCATCCAGTACCTGGAGGCGTGGCTCCGCGGCACCGGATGCGTGCCGATCTACAACCTGATGGAAGACGCGGCGACCGCGGAGATCTCGCGCACCCAGGTGTGGCAGTGGGTGCGGCACGGCGCCCAGCTGGCCGACGGGCGCCGCGTGACGCCGGAGCTGGTGCGGGCGACCATCGCCGAGGAGCTGGAGAAGATCCGGGGCCTGCTGGGTGCGGCGCGCTACGACGGCGGCAGGTTCGAGCTCGCCTCGCGGCTGTTCGACCAGATGATGACGGGCAGCGAGTTCGCGGAGTTCCTGACGCTCGTCGCCTACGACCACCTCGACTGACCGGGGACGCCATGGACAAGACCGCGTTCGTCCAGAAGCTGCAGCACCGCTGGGCCACCGACCCGCGCTGGGCCGGCATCACGCGGCCGTACACGGCGGAGGACGTCTGGCGGCTCCGCGGCACCGTCGACATCGAGCACTCGCTGGCCCGCCAGGGCGCGGCGCGGCTGTGGCAGCTCATGGGCGAGCCGGGGTGCGTCGCCGCGCTGTCGGCCATGACCGGCAACCAGGCCGTGCAGGAGGTGCGGGCGGGCCTCAAGGCGGTGTACCTCAGCGGCTGGCAGGTGGCGGGCGACATGAACGACGCCGGCCAGATCTACCCGGACCAGAGCCTGTACCCCTCGAGCAGCGTGCCCAACCTGCTCCGGCGCCTCAACAACGCGCTGATCCGCGCCGACCAGATCCACCACCTCGCCGGCGACGACGGCATCCACTGGATGGCGCCCATCGTGGCCGACGCCGAGGCGGGCTTCGGCGGCGCGCCGCACGCGTTCGAGCTGATGAAGGCGATGATCGAAGCCGGCGCGGCGGGCGTGCACTTCGAGGACCAGCTGTCGTCGGTGAAGAAGTGCGGGCACCTGGGCGGCAAGGTCGTGGTGCCCACCCGGGAGTTCGTCGCCAAGCTGGTGGCCGCGCGGCTCGCCGCCGACGTGTGCGGCGTGGACACCCTCCTCATCGCGCGCACCGACGCGCTCTCGGCCAACATCCTGGCCAACGACATCGACCCCTACGACCGCCCGTTCCTCACCGGCGAGCGCACCCACGAGGGGTTCCACTACGTGCGCTGCGGGATGGAGGCGGCCGTCGCGCGCGGCCGCGCCTACGCGCCGTACGCCGAGATGATCTGGTGCGAGACCGCCACGCCCGACCTGGGCGAGGCCCGCGAGTTCGCCGCCGGCATCCGCGAGCGGTTCCCCGGCAAGCCGCTCGCCTACAACTGCTCGCCGTCGTTCAACTGGAAGAAGCACCTCACCCCGGAGCAGATCGAGGGCTTCCGCGAGGAGCTGGCGGCGATGGGCTACAAGTTCCAGTTCGTCACGCTGTCCGCCTTCCACGCGAACAACCTCGGCATGTTCACGCTGGCGGTCGAGTACCGCGATCGCGGGATGGCCGGCTACGCCGCGCTGCAGTCGCGCGAGTTCGACGCCGAGCGCGAGGGGTACGAGGCCCTGAAGCACCAGTCGTTCGTCGGCGCCGGCTACTTCGACGAGATCACCACGCTGGTGACGGGGGGCCAATCGTCCACGCTCGCGATGGAGGGCTCGACCGAGGCGGCGCAGTTCACCGAGGTGGTCCATCCCAAGCACCGGGTGCCCGGCACGCGGGTGACGCCGCCGAGCCGCGTGTGACGACGCCGGAGACGGAGCGACCGTGAGCGGCGGCGCGGCGATGCCGCCGCCGGCGTTCCCGATGCGCCCCATCGGGATCGTGCGATCGCCCTACACCGACCGCGCCCAGGTGCCCAGGGGCCCCGGCGCCACGCACGACGCCGAGGGCGTGCTCGAGATCGAGCCCGAGTTCGAGCCCGGTCTCACCGACATCGAGGGCTTCAGCCACCTCTACGTGCTGTGGGTGTTCGACCGGGCCGACCCGCCGAGCCTCCTGGCCACGCCCCCGACCGACGACCGGCCGCACGGCGTGTTCTCCACGCGCTCGCCCGCGCGTCCCAACCCGATCGGCCTCACGGTGGTCCGGCTGCTGAAGCGGGAGGGACGCCGGCTCCTGGTGCACGGCGTCGACATGCTGGACCGCACGCCGGTCCTGGACGTCAAGCCCTACCTGTCGAGCGTGCCCGCCGCCGAGATCCGCCGTGGCTGGATGGCCGAAGCGGAGGCGCGCCGCGCGCGGGACGACGACCGGCCGGAGGGCTCGGCGGCCGGCGACGCCTAGCGACGCGCGCCGGCGGATCCCTCAGCGCCGCGCGACGTTCACCGCATCGAGCAGGAGCGGCGGCACGAGCCGGCTCCCGCCGAGCCACTTGGCCGCGCTCCCGATCATCCGGATCCGCTTCAGCAGCTCGTAGGCGTTGCCGGCCACCGCGGCGTCCTTGACGCGTCCCGTGATCTCGCCCCCGTCCACCCGATACGCGAGCGCGACCGGGTGGCTGAACGCGCCGCTGATGACGTTGCCCTGCCCGACACCGATCAGCTCCTCGACCACGAGGCCGTGCCCCATCTCCTCGAGCAGGGCCTCCTCGCCCGCCTGCCCGGGCCTGAGCACCAGGTTGGAGAAGCTGATCCCGGGCTTGCCGAAGGTGGTACGGCGGCCGTGCCCGGTGGAGGTCGTGCCGGCGCGGGCCGCCGTCTCCAGGTCGTAGACGAAGGAGCGCAGGGTGCCGCGCTCGATCAGCGGCAGCCGCGCGGAGGGCATGCCCTCGTCGTCGGCCGGCCGGCTCCCCACGCGGCTCGAGAGCAGCGGCTCGTCCGCGAGATCGAACGCCGGGTCGAACAGCGTCTCGCCCAGCTTGCCGCCCAGCGGCGAGATGCCCTGCAGCACGTTCTTGCCGGACAGCGCCTGGTGCAGCGGCAGCAGCAGCGCGGCCGAGCCGTGGGGCGTGAACAGCACGGGGAGCTTGCCCTCGGGCGGCTCGACGACCCGCTCGCCCCGCTCGATGCGGCGCGCGACGCCCGTCGCGATGGCGTCCAGCTCCGCCTCGCTCGGGATGCCGGCGGACGCGACGTCGTCCCACGCCATGAGCACGTCGTCGTCCCGGACGCGGGTGACCTCGGCGCCGACGGCGATCGCCGTCGCGCGGCTGGTGAACGACTGGCCGGCCGAATTGACGAAGCTGCTGCTCTCCACCCACCGGTCCACCGACGCGCTGACCTGCCACCCGGGCCGCCGCAGGCGCTCCACCACGCGCCGGCCGAGCGCGGCGAGGTGATCGACGTCGAGGGCCGCCGCCTGGTCGTCGAACACCGACACCGCCGGCAGGCGCGAGGGGCCGGGGAACGCGAGCGCGCACTCCTCGCCCTGCTCGGCCGACGATTCCGCGCGCCGCAGCAGGTCCCCCAGCGCCTCCTCGCGCGCGAGGTCGGTGGTGCCCGCGATGCCAACCCTGCCGCGGCTCACGCCCCGGAAGCTGATGCCGGCCTCCTGGTGCACCGCGGTCTCCTTCAGCCGGCCGGATTCGAACTTCAGGCTGAGCTGCCGCTCGTCCCGCAGCAGCAGGTCGAAGCCCTCGAACCGCCGGGACGTCGTGGCCAGCTGGAGCACGCGCTCGATCATGGGGCCGTAAGGTACCTCCCCGACGCCGACTTCCGCACCGGGCTCCGGCCGGATACCGTTCGCGTCATGGCCGACGGCCGGCAGCGCTGCGCCTGGGTCTCCTCGGACCTCATGCGGGAGTACCACGACGTCGAGTGGGGCGTGCCCCTGCACGACGACCGCAAGCTGTTCGAGTTCCTGGTCCTGGAGGGGATGCAGGCGGGCCTGTCGTGGAGCACGATCCTCAACAAGCGCGAGAACTACCGCCGGGCGTTCGACGGCTTCGACCCGGAGAGGATCGCGCGCTACGACGCGAGGAAGGTCGCGTCCCTGCTCAGGGACGCCGGGATCGTCCGCAACCGCCAGAAGGTCACGGCGGCCGTGAAGAACGCGCGGGCGTTCCTGAAGATCCGGGAGGAGTTCGGCAGCTTCGACGCCTACTCGTGGCGGTTCGTCGGGGACCGTCCACGCCTCAACCACCGGCGCAGCCTGCGCTCGCTGCCGGCCCGCACGCGCGAGTCGGACCGCTTCAGCGCCGACCTGATCGCGCGCGGCTTCAGCTTCGTCGGACCCACGGTGGTGTACGCCCACATGCAGGCGACCGGGATGGTCAACGACCACCTGGTGAGCTGCTTCCGCTGGGCGGAAGTGCAACGGTAGCACCGTCTCCGTCAGACGTCTCTTTCGACCGAGGAGCAGCCCTCATGAACGACATCCGCTCGCGTCACCGGCACTGGAGCGCCTCGACGGCCGCGCTCGCCGCTCTCTGCGCCTGCCTCGCCGGCTGCGGAGGCAAGGAGGGGGCGGGCGGCGGCCAGGCCGCCGCCAACCCGGCCCCCGCGGGCGGCGCGGCCCCGGCCGCGAGTGCCGCGGCCCCCGCCGCGGCGACGGCCGCCGCGGCACCGGCCGGCCAGCAGGTTTTCCAGCGCTGCGCGGTCTGCCACCAGACGACCGGCCTCGGCATCGCCGGGTCCTTCCCGCCGCTCGCGGGCTCGGAGTGGGCGACCGCCGCGAACCCGTCGCTGCCGATCCGCATCGTGCTCCACGGCCTGCAGGGAACCGTCACGGTCAACAACCAGCGGTTCGCCAACGCGATGCCGGCGTTCGGCACCGGTCAGCCGCTGTCGGACGCGGAAGTGGCGGCAGTGCTGACCTACGTGCGCAGCTCGTGGGGGAACGCGGCGAGCGCGGTGACGGCCGAGCAGGTGGCGGCCGAGCGCACGGCCACCGCGTCGCACACGGGGATGTGGTCGGCGACCGAGCTCGCGCCGCTGCTCAAGTCGCCGGCGCATTGAGCGACGGCGGCCGGTGAGGCGTCAGGGGCCCGGCTGCGGCCGGGCCCTCGCTTCCTCGACGTACCCCGCCGCCACGCCGCCCACCACCATCGCGAGGCCGAGCCAGCCCAGCGCGGTGAGCCGCTGGGACAGCAGCGCGAGCGCGAGCAGCGTGCCCACGACCGGCTCGATGGTGGCCGCCACGGCGGTGGGCGCGGCCTCGATCCGCTTCGCCCCGGCGAAGAAGAACAGGTTGGCCAGCAGCACCGTCGCCACCACCAGCGCGCCGATGTAGAGCCACCCGCCCGCGGTGGGCGGCGGCACCGGCGTGCGGCCCGCCGCCGGGAGGACGATGCCGAGCAGCACGGTGCCCCCGGCCACCTCCAGGAGCAGCACCCGGAACACGCCGTAGCGCGGGACCGCGTAGCGCGCGAGCAGCGTCGTCCCCGCGTAGCTCACGGCGGCCAGCAGCCCGCCCGTGACGCCGAGCGCGAGCCGCGGCGTGGCCACACCGGCGAGGTGGGCGCCGTGCGAGCCGCCCTGCACCGCGAACACCGCTCCCACGCCCACCACGACCGCGAGCGCGAGCCTGAACGGCGTCAGCGATTCCTTGAGGAGCGGGCGCGCCAGCAGCGCCACCAGCGTCGGCGCCGTGTACAGCAGCGCCGCCGCGCTGGCGACGCCCGCGCCCGCGATCGCGAACTGGTAGGCCACCTCGAACAGCGCCACCAGCGCGCCGCCCCCCAGGCCCACCAGCACCAGCGCGCGCCGCTCCACCACGAGCAGGTCGCGCCGGAACAGCAGCGCGTACAGCGCCAGCGCCAGCGTCCCGAGCAGGACGCGCCAGAACCCGATGCCGGTGATCGCCTCGCCCGCGGCGTACAGCGCGGTCGAGAGCGGGCCGGTGGTGCCCCACAGGGCGCCCGCGCCGAGCGCGAAGGCGTAGCCGGCGACCCGCCGGCCGCGCCCAAGGGACGCCGGGACCGCGCCGCTCAGCCGCCCACCTCGCCGCCCACCAGCAGCTCGGCGAACCGCACGTGGGCCGCGCCCTCGGTCACCGGCAGCGGCGACTGTCCACCCTTGCCGCACCCGCCGCCGGTCTTGTTGAAGCGGAAGTCGCCCGCCAGCGCATCGATGCTCTGCAGCGACTTGAACAGGTTGCCGCCCAGCACCACGTCCTTCACCATCTCCGCGACCTTCCCGTTCCGGATCATGAAGCCGTGCGCCGCCGAGAACGAGAAATTCTCGAGGAACGTCTGGCCGCCGATCCAATCCACGGCGTAGACGCCGAGCTTCACGTCCGCGATCAGGTCCTCGAAGCTGCCGCTCCCGCCCTCGATGTAGGTGTTGGTCATCCGCACGATCGGCGGGAAGCGGAAGCTGATCGCCCGCGCGTTGCCGGTGGGCCGCTCGCCCATCTTCGCCGCGGTCTCGCGCGAGTGCAGCCGGCCGACCAGGATCCCGCGCTCGATCAGCCTCGTGTTGCGGGTCGGCGTGCCCTCGTCGTCGTAGGGCAGCGTGCCCCGGAGGCCCGCGGCGCTGCCGTCGTCGCCGATGTTCACCAGGTCGCTGCCGAACCGGCGGCCGAGCGTCATCATCTCCCGCGCCTGCGGGTTCTCGTAGACGAAGTCCGCCTCGGAGAGGTGCCCGAACGCCTCGTGCACGAACACGCCCGCGAGCCGCGGATCGAGCACCACCGGGTAGGTGCCGCCCTTGACGCTCGGGGCCGAGAGCAGCTGCACCGCCATCTCGGCCGCCTTGCGGAACATCGGCTCCGCCTGCTGCACGCTGCGCCACCCGGCGCGCAGGGCCACGCCGTCGTGGTAGCGCTCGATGGTGTCGCCGTCGCGGGCCGTGGCGAGCCCGGAGACGCCGATCTCGGGCCGCAGCTCGTGGAGCCAGGTGCCCTCGCTGGTGGCGAAGTACCACTCGGTGCGCTCGTCGCTGTAGCCCGACTGGGTGTCGGCGATCTTCGGCGAGGCGGCCAGCATCACGCCGTTGAGGCCCTCGAGAAAGCGCCGCTTCTCCGCCAGCGGGACCTCGAACGGGTCGCCGTCGATCTGGGGCACGACCTCGTCCACGCGCGGGTCCACCGGCGCGAGCTCGATCGGCTCCTCGAGCACGACGGCGCGCGAGGCCGCCTCCGCCGCCTCGACCATCTTCGGCAGGTCGTCCAGGCTGGTGAACGTCGCCACGCCCCACCCGTGCCCGCGGAGGAGCACCCGCACGCAGCCGCCCGCGTCCACGCTCTCCGTGGCGACCTCGAGGCGCCGGCCGCGGAAGCCCACGCGGCTCGCCCGCCGCCGCTCAAAGCGCACCTCGGCGTACCCGGCGCGGGTGCGCTTGAGCGCCTCGGTGAGCCGGTCGCGCATCCCCTCCGGCGCGCTCACGGCGCCGGCTTGCGGACCGGGATGCCGGCCTCGGCCAGCGCGGCCTGGTAGTCGGGCCGCACCACCAGCTGGCCGTCCGCGATCACCCAGCGGTCCCACGGCAGGATGATGAACGCGTCGGTCTGGAGGGCGTGATAGTCGGGCTTGTAGTCGCCGCACCGGAACGACACCGCCGTGCGCAGGGCGGCGGCGCCTTCCTCCTTCATCACCGACGCGGCGAGCCGCATCGTGTCGCCGGAATCGCAGGTCTCGTCCACCAGCAGCACCTTCCGCCCCCTGGGGCTCAGCGAGGGACGCGACACCAGGGCCGGCGCCTCGCCCTCGCGCTGCCGGGTGGTGGTGATCGAGGCGAAGTCGCAGCGGAGGATGGAGGCGATCACCGCGCCGGGGATCACGCCCGCGCGGGCGATGCCCACCACCAGGTCGGGCTGGTAGTCGCGCGAGACCTTCAGCGCGAGGCCCCGGCACAGCTCGCCGAAGAAGGGCCAGTCCACCTCCATCACGCTGCGGGCCTGGGGCGACTTCGGAGCCTTCCGTGTTCCGGCCATGGGACCTGCGAGTGGTGGGTGAGCGAGCTTGGGGCTGACGGACACCATAACCCGTAGGTTGGCCGTTGCCAAGCGGTTGGCCGATTACTATCTTGCCGCTCCATGGGTCTCTTCCGGCGTCTCTTGGGCGGCCGGGGTGCAGACGACCGACCGATCAAGCCGCAGCGCCTGGATTATCTCAACGAAGCCCTGGCCCTCGAGCGCCAGGGCGACTACGACGCGGCCATCACCAGCTACCGCCTGGCGCTGCGCGACCACCCGAAAGAGCCTCGCATCCTGCAGAACCTGGCGATCGCCCTGAGCCGCATCGGCAACAGCGAGGACGCGATCCGTCACTACCGCCTCGCGCTCGAGGGCGACCCCTCGCTGGCGGGGGCGCACTACGGCCTCGCGTTCCTGCTCCTCAAGCGCGGCGAAGCGGACGGCGCCACGCATCACCTCAAGGCGTTCCTCGGCAACCCGCCGCGCGGCGTCGACGCGCGGAAGTGGATCGGTCACGCGGAGCAGGCGCTCCGCGACATCGAGGCCTCCGCGCCCCACCGGCGGTCCGCAGGGCTGGAAGGAGCCTGACCATTCGCCACGCCACGCCGCTGGTGGCGTGCGCGCTCACCGTGCTGGGAGCGGGCTGCCAGGGCTACAGCACCGACTTCTCGGCGCCGGTCGCCATCGCCATCGTCACCAGCCGCGTGCCGCCGCTCCTGCTGGAGCAGGACGACACCCTGCGCGTCGGCGTCATCGTGCTCGATCGCGCCGGCGATTCCGTCCCCGGCGCCAAGGTGCGGCTGCTCTCGCTCGACCCCGACACGGTCGCCGTCGACAGCGTGACCTTCGCGATCACGGGCGTGCGGCCCGGCACCGGGCGCGTGATCGCGCTGTCGGGCAGCCTGCAGTCGGCGCCGCTGCTGATCACGGTGCTGGACACGCCGGACTCGCTCAAGCTGGTGAGCCCGGCCGTCGACACCGTGCCCGCCAGCGACAGCGTCTCGGCCGCGCTCACGGCGCAGATCCTCGACACCCACAGCGACACCGTGCCCCAGGGGCTCAGCTGGGGCACCATCGGCGACACGGTGAGGTTCGCCATCGTGTACCCGGTGTTCGACAGCCTCGCCATGGCGAGCGTCACGCTCGGCAACGACTCGCTCGCGGCCGCCGTGGTCACCAGCACGGCGACGCCGGGCGTCGCCTCGGCCGTGGTGCGGCGCAACGGCCCGCCGCCGCAGCCCGACTCCGTCGTCGTGCAGGCCACCGCCCGGCGCGCGGTCGGCACGGCACTGGCCGGCTCCCCGATCCAGTTCATCGTGCGCTTCCAGTAGGGAGGGCCCGTGTCCGCTCCCGCTCCGAGAGGCACGCTGACCCGGCTGTTCTACGACGCCCTCGAGCGCCACGGCCACAAGCCCGAGGCCGTGGCCTGCAAGCCCGCGGGCGCCCCGTGGCGCTCGCTCACCCACCGGGAAGTGGCGCAGCGCGTGCTGCGCGCCGGTCTCGCCCTGCGGCGGCTCGGCATCCATCGCGGCGACCGGGTGGCCATCCTCTCGGAAAACCGGCCCGGCTGGCTGGTCGCCGACTTCGCCTGCCTGGCGGTGGGCGCCAGCGACGTCCCGATCTACCCGACCCTGCCGGCGCGCCAGCTCGACTACATCCTCAAGGACTCCGGCTCGGCGACCATCTTCGTCTCGACGGCACCCCAGCTGGCGAAGGTCCTGGAGATCCGGGGCGAGCTGCCGGCCCTCAAGCACGTCATCGCGATGGATCCGGATGCGAAGGGCCCGGGCGTGATCGGGCTCGCGGAGCTGTACGCGATGGGCGCCGAGATCGAGTCGCCGGCCGAGGCCGCGCGCTTCCGGGCCGAAGCGCTGACCGCCCGGCCGGACGACGTCGCCACGATCATCTACACCTCGGGGACGACCGGCGACCCCAAGGGCGTGATGCTCACCCACGACAACATCTGGTCGAACGTGATGAGCGTGCTCGAGTCGTTCTACGTCGGCCCCGACGACTCGACGCTGAGCTTCCTGCCGCTGTCGCACATCTTCGAGCGGATGGCCGGCCACTACCTGATGTTCCACGCCGGCGCCACCATCCACTACGCCGAGAGCGTCGACACGGTCCCCGCGAACCTGATGGAGGTGCGGCCGACCATCGTGACCTCGGTGCCGCGCCTCTACGAGAAGATGTACGCGCGGGTGCTCGAGAACGCCCTCGCGGGCGGGCCGATCAAGAGGCGGATCTTCTTCTGGGCGAGGGAGATCGGCGAGCGGTGGGCCGACCACGTGCTCGCGGGCGAGCGGCCGCCGACCCTGCTGGGCCAGCAGTACGCGCTGGCGCAGCGGCTGGTGTTCTCGAAGCTCAAGGCCCGCACCGGCGGGCGGATCCGGTTTTTCGTCTCGGGCGGGGCGCCGCTGCCGCCGGACATCGGGAAGTTCTTCTTCGCGGCGGGCCTGCCGATTCTCGAGGGCTACGGCCTCACCGAGACCTCACCGGTCATCTGCGTGAACCTGATGGAGCACCCGCGCATCAGCACGGTCGGCCCGCCGATCCACGGCGTCGAGGTGAAGATCGCGCCGGACGGCGAGATCCTGACCCGCGGCCGCCACGTGATGCAGGGCTACTTCAACAAGCCGGAGGCCACCCGCGAGGCGCTCGACGCCGAGGGCTGGTTCCACACCGGCGACATCGGCGAGCTGGACGCGGCCGGCTGCCTGAGGATCACCGACCGCAAGAAGGACCTCATCGTCACCGCGGGCGGCAAGAACGTGGCCCCGCAGCCCATCGAGCAGATGGTCAAGCACAACAAGTACGTCGGCAACGCCGTGATGCTCGGCGACCGGAGGAAGTTCTGCATCATGCTGGTGGTG
>DASPTN010000121.1:0-16711 GCA_035623395.1 Gemmatimonadales bacterium
AGCGACGACGGCCGCAGCTGGTCCACGTTCGATCAGCCCATCCTGAGTCACCTCGACTACCCGCAGTTCCAGGCGGGCCTGTACCGGTCCAGCATGCTGTACGATGCCGAGCACGACGTCCTCACGCTCCAAGTGTCGGGCTACAACTGGCAGGGCAAGCAGCTCGCCGCGGCGACCGGGACGATCCGGCTCGGCTTCACTCAGCTGGTGAACGGACTGACCCCGGCGGCCCGGGTCGCCGCCCGTCCCCGGCTCCGGGAGCGGCGGCTCGCGGCCCCGTTCCACTCGCCGCTGAGCGACGGGGAGGCGAGGGGATTCCTGGTCGACGACTGACCGTCGCAGACCTGCACCGCCACAGCCCGATGCCGGCCGCCGGAGATCCGGAAGCGCGGGCCCCGCGCCGAGCCGCAGGCGTCGCCCGCGGCGCCCCTCCTGAGTAGTATTGAGGCCGCCCCGGGCCCTCGCGTCCGGGATGCTTCCACCCGGTCAACCGACGGTCACGCTCTCGACGGGCTTCGCTCGCGGAGGATCCGGTGCACGCTCGCCTGTTCCGCTCTGCCGCCGTGTGGCTGCCGGCCGCGCTCGCCCTCGCCCCGGCGGCGGCGCGCGCGCAGGCGCCGTACGACTCCACCGCCTTCCGCGCCCTGGCCTGGCGGGAGATCGGCATCTTCCGCGGCGGCCGCTCCGTCGCCGCCGCCGGCTCGGCCGCGCGCCGCGACGAGTACTGGATGGGCACGACGGGCGGCGGCGTCTTCAAGAGCACCGACGGCGGAAACACCTGGACCGCGGCGGCCGACAGGTACTTCGGCGGCACCATCGGGTCCATCGCGGTGAGCGCGTCGAACCCCGACGTGGTGTACGTCGGAACCGGCGAGTACCCGGTGCGCGGTAACGTCTCGCACGGCGACGGCGTGTTCAGGACCTCCGACGCGGGCCGCACCTGGACCCCGCTGGGGCTCGCCGCGGCGCAGCAGATCGCGCGCGTGGTGGTGCATCCGGCCAACCCGGACGTCGTCTACGTGGCGGCGCTGGGCCATGCGTTCGGTCCCAATCCGGAGCGCGGCGTCTACAAGACCGCCGACGGAGGCAGGACCTGGGTCCAGGTGTTGGGCCGGAACGACTCGACCGGCGCGTCCGACCTGGCGATGGACCCGTCGAACCCGGACGTGCTGTACGCCGCGTTCTGGCAGGTGCAGCGCTCGCCGTGGGGCCTCACCAGCGGCGGCCGGGGCGGCGGCCTGTTCAAGACCACGGACGGCGGCGCCCACTGGACCGAGCTCACCGGGAACGCCGGCCTGCCGCGTGGGCTGTGGGGCAACGTCGGGCTGGCGGTCTCGCCCGCCAAGCCCTCCCGGCTGTGGGCGATCATCGAGGCCGACTCCGGCGGCGTGTACCGCAGCGACGACGGCGGCGCGACCTGGACCCGGGTGAACCGCGAGCACAAGCTGCGGCAGCGGGCGTGGTACTACATGCGCCTCACGGCCGATCCGAAGGACAGCAACGTCGTGTGGGCCGTGAACACCGGGCTCTTCAAGTCGAAGGACGGCGGACGGACCTTCGAGCACGTCCCCGATCCGCACGGCGACAACCACGACCTGTGGATCGCGCCCGACGACCCGCAGCGGATGATCGAGTCGAACGACGGCGGCTCGAACGTGTCCACCAACGGCGGCAAGACCTGGACGGACCAGGACTACGCCACCGCGCAGTTCTACCACGTCACCACCACCAACCACTTCCCGTACCGGGTGTGCGGGGCGCAGCAGGACAACTCCGGCGTGTGCGGCCCGAGCCGCTGGCCCGGCGGGATCACGAGGGCCCAGTGGTACGACGTCTCGGGCGAGGCCGGTTACGTCCAGGCGCGTCCCGATTCGGCCGACATCACCTACGGCGGCGACAACAGCGGCTTCCTCGCACGGGTGGACCACCGCACCGGCTTCTGGCGGATGATCAGCCCGTGGCCCGACGACCCGGACGGGCACCCGGCCTCCGAGGGCAAGTACCGGATGCAGTGGACCTTCCCGCTGCTGATCTCCCCGCACGACCCGAACACCCTGTACGCGGGCGCCAACGTGCTGTTCCGCACGAGCGACGGCGGCCAGAGCTGGACGGCGATCTCGCCCGACCTCACGCGGCACGACCCGCGGACCCTGGGGGTCTCGGGCGGACCGATCACGCTCGACCAGACCACGGCGGAGTACTACGCCACGATCTTCGCGCTGGCGGAGTCGCCGCTGGCGCGCGGCACGATCTGGGCGGGCTCCGACGACGGCCTGATCCAGCTCACCCGCGACGGCGGCCGCCGCTGGACGGACGTGACGCCCCGCGACCTGCCGCCGTTCACCCGGATCTCGATCATCGAGGCGTCGCACTTCGCGCCCGGCACCGCGTACGTGGCGGCGAACCGCTACCAGCTCGACGACCCGTCGCCGATCATCCTCAGGACCGCCGACTACGGGCGCACCTGGACGCGCATCGTCTCGGGCATTCCGGCCGGCGAGTTCGTCCGCGTGGTGCGCGAGGACCCGGCGAAGCGCGGCCTGCTGTTCGCCGGCACCGAGCGCGGCGTGTGGGTGTCGTTCGACGACGGCGGCGGCTGGCAGTCCCTGCGCCGCAACCTGCCCATCGTGCCGGTGCACGACCTCGCGCTCAAGGACGGCGACCTGATCGCCGCGACGCACGGCCGCTCGTTCTGGATCCTCGACGACATCACGCCGCTGGAGTCGCTCACGCCGGCCGTGGTGCAGGAGGACGCGCACCTCTTCCCGGTCCGGGACGCCTACCGGGTGGACTGGGGCGGCTCCGACGCGGGCAGCGACGCGCACCCGGTGGGGAAGAACCCGCCGAGCGGCGCGATCGTGCAGTACTACCTCCAGACCGCCGGCCGGGAGGTGACACTCACCTTCCTGGATTCGGCCGGCCGCGTGATCCGCCGGTTCACCAGCCGCCAGGACTCGATCACCGCCGCCGACTCGGCGCGCGCCGCGGGCGCACTCAAGGCCCGCCGCGATTCGCTGACGAGGGTGCTCGGCGACAGCGTGAAGGCGGACTCGGTCCTCGGCGACACGACCAAGGACGCGGACAAGCCGTGGCCGCAGCGGCCGCCGGCCCCTCCGCGCGTCCCCGACAAGGCCGGCCTCAACCGGTTCGCCTGGAACCTGCGCTACCCCGGCCCGGCGGCGTTCTGGGGCATGAACGACATCGGCACCGACGGGCCGGTGGCGCTGCCCGGCCGCTACCGGGTTCGGCTCGAGGTGGGCGGCAGGACCTACGAGCGGAACTTCCGGCTCAGGGTGGACCCGCGCTCCGTGGTCACGGCGGCCGCGCTGCGCGAGCAGTTCGCGTTCCTGCAGCGGATCCGCGACACGGTGAGCGCGGTGACGACGGCGGTGATCCGCCTGCGCTCCGTGCGCGCGCAGCTCGAGGACCGCGCCGTCCTGCTCCCCGCCGGCTCGCCGCCCCGCGTGCAGGCGGAGTCGCTCGCGGCGCGCCTCTCGGCGCTCGAGGACTCGCTGTACCAGGTGCGGCTGCAGGCCGACGAGGACAACCTCGTGTATCCGTCCCGCGTGGTCGAGCGGATCAGCTCGCTGGCGGGCGTGGTCGGCAGCACGGACGCGCGCCCGACCGAGCCGTCCTACGCGGTGTTCCGGCTGCTCGCGCCCGACGTGCAGCGGTCCCTGGCGGCGCTCGCGGCCGTGATGCGGGAGGGTCTGCCGGCCGTGAACGCGGCGCTCGCCTCGGCGGGCCAGCCGCCCGTGACGGCGGCCGACGCGGAGCTGCGGCCGCCGCGCCCGGTGAACTGACCCCGTGCTGCTCAGGCCCCCGTTCGAGAACGCCTGGCTGCGCGCCGTCGGCGTGCGGCAGGTGTCGGGGCCGCTGCGGCTGCCGGACGCCGTCTTCCGGGCGTTCCTGGCGGCGCCCTGGGACCCGTCCCCGCACTTCGCCCTGCCGGCCAAGTGGAAGCGGCGGGAGCACGACCATCCCCGCTACGCGCGGTTCTGCTACGCGCTCGCCCGTGGCACCGGTGCGCGGCGCATTCTCGAGGTCGGCTCGTCGGCGGGCGGCACCACCGCAGGCTGGGCGCGCGCGCTGGCGGAAGCTTCCGCCGAGGGCGCGGCGGTCCACCTGGTGTGCGTGGACGACGACTCGTACGAGCCCGGGGTGTACCCCACGCTCACCGCGCAGAACGTCGAGCGGGTGGGCCTCGCGCGCGACCGCGTCACGTTCACGTGCGGCGACTCGGCCTCGCGCCTCCGCACGATCCGCGAGGAGCATCCCGGCTACTTCGACGTCTACCTCGTGGATGCGGGGCACACCTACGAGGCGGCGACCGGCGACCTCGAGAACGGACTGCCGGCCGTGCGGCCCGGCGGGCTGATCGCGGTGCACGACGTCGACCCGCGCCGGGCCATGCCCGAGGCCACCGCCGCCCACCCGGCGCCGGTGTTCGACGCGGTGCGGGACTTCACCCGCGCGCACGGCTTCGAGTCGTGCACGCTGCGCTTCATCCGCAAGCATCTCGCCGTCGTCCGCGTGACCGGCTGACCGCGTCGCGGCCGGCCGGCCGCGACACCGTTACCGGGCGGTCCCCGCCGCCGTCTTCCTTCGACCCATGTCGCTCGACACCATCGCGCTGCTGGTCGTGGCGTTCCTGGTCCTGGCCGCCACGTCGCCGATCGTCGTGTATCAGGTGCGCAAGGACCGGCGCGCCAAGGCGCTGGTCCAGGAAGCCCGCACGCTCGGCAGCCACGAGACCGTGTCGCTCCATCCCAGGGTGGACGAGGGCCTCTGCATCGGCTGCGGCGAGTGCGTGAAGCACTGCCCGGAGCAGGACGTCCTGACCACGATCCGCAACAAGGCCGTCGTGGCGCACGCGGTGGAGTGCGTCGGCCACGGCATCTGCGAGCGGGTCTGCCCGGTGGGCGCGATCACGCTGGTGATCGGCACGGAGACCCGCGGCGCCGAGATCCCGCGGCTGACCGAGCACTTCGAGACCAACGTGCCGGGCCTGTACGTGGTGGGCGAGCTGGGCGGCATGGGCCTGATCCGGAACGCCGTCTGGCAGGCCTCCCAGGCCGTCCAGCACCTGGCCAGGGGCGTCCAGCGCGGCTCGAGCCTCGACCTCCTCGTCGTCGGGGCGGGGCCGGCGGGCCTGGCGGCGGCGCTGGTCGCGCAGCAGCTGCGGCTCCGCTTCCGCATCGTCGAGCAGGAGACGCTGGGCGGCTCGATCCTGCACTATCCCCGCAAGAAGCTGGTGATGACCCACCCGGTGGAGCTTCCCGGCGTCGGGCAGATCCCGTTCCGCGAGGTCGAGAAGGAGCCGCTGCTCGAGTTCTGGCTCGCGACGCTCGCCCGCAAGGGGATCGAGGTCGAGGAAGGCGTGCGGCTCGAGCGCGTCGAGCGCGGAGCCACCGGGTTCCTCGCCCACACCACGGCGGGGCCGATCGAGGCTGCGAGGGTGGTGCTGGCCCTCGGGCGGCGGGGCACCCCGCGCCGCCTCGGGGTGCCGGGCGAAGAGCTGTCGAAGGTGGCCTACCGGCTCATCGAGCCGGAGGCGTACGACGGGCGGAGCGTCGTGGTGGTGGGCGGCGGCTCCTCGGCCCTCGAGGCCGCCATGTCGCTGGCCGAGCGGCCCCGCACCTTCGTGACCCTGTGCCACCGCCGCGCCGACTTCTCCGGTGCCCGCCCCGCCCTGGTCCAGCGGGTGCTCGCGCTCGAGTCGGAGGGGATGCTGGAGATCCTGCGGGAGGCGCGGGTCGCCCGCATCGAGCGCGCCAGCATCCACTTCGACGTCAAGGGCCGCCCCGACGCGCGCGACAACGACTTCGTCTTCGTCCTCGCGGGCGGCGTGCCGCCCCACGAGCTCCTGGAGAAGTGCGGCGTGGATCTCGAAACCAGGTTCGGAACCCCGCTGCTGCGCCCCGCCTAGCCTCCCGCCCGTCCCACCGGCTCAGCCGCTCGAGCCTCTCGGGTGGCACGAATAGCACGCCGCTGCGGTGTAGGAGTAGCCGGTCCGGCCCTGGTGCTGGCTGTCGGTCGACGCCTGCGGGTGGCAGCCGCTCGACATGCAGGTGAACACGGTCGGCGAGCCCGCCGTCGGGTGGCAGGCCGTGCAGGTCGCCCACACGCCGGCGTGGTTGCCGCTGTAGATCGGGAAGTACAACGCGTCGTGCTGCGTGAAGCTCGCCTGCAACCCGGTCGGATGGCAGGAGAGGCACTGCGACGCCGTGTACGAGTAGCCCGTGATGCCGGTGTGGATCGGGTCGGTCGAGGCCTGCGGGTGGCAGCCGGCCGACATGCACGTGTAGACGTTGGGCGAGCCGGCCGTCGGGTGGCAGGACGTGCACGCCGACCACGTGCCCGCGTGACTCCCGCTGTAGATCGGGAAGTACAGCGCGTCGTGCTGGGTGAAGCTCGCCGGCAGTCCCGTCGGATGGCAGGACAGGCACTGGGCGGCCGCGTACGAGTAGCCCGTGATGCCGGTATGCAACGGGTCGGTCGCCGCCTGCGCGTGGCAGCCGCTGGACATGCAGGTGAACACGGTGGGCGAGCCCGCCGTCGGGTGGCAGGCCGTGCAGGCCGACCACGTGCCCGCGTGCGAGCCGCTGTAGATCGGGAAGTACAGCGCGTCGTGCTGGGTGAAGCTGGCCGGCTGCCCGGTCGGGTGGCACGACAGGCACTGGGGGCCCGCGTACGAGTAGCCGCTGACGCCGGTGTGGATCGGGTCGGTCGCCGCCTGCGCGTGGCAGCCGCTCGACATGCAGGTGAACAGGTTGGGCGAGCCCGCCGTCGGATGGCACGCCGTGCACGCCGTCCACACTCCCTTGTGGCTGCCGCTGTAGATCGGGAACAGGGCGTCATGCTGGGTGAAGCTCGCCGGCCCGCCGGTCGGGTGGCAGGACAGGCACTGGGCGGCGACGTAGGCGTAGCCGGTGATGCCGCCGTGGATCGGGTCGGTCGCCGCCTGCGCATGGCAGCCGGCCGACATGCAGGTGAACGACGTCGAGGAGCCGCCGGCCGGGTGGCACGCCGCGCAGCTGGTCCACGTGCCCTGGTGCGCGCCGCTGAAGATGGGGAACAGCGCGTCGTGCTGGGCGAAGCTGCCGCGGGCGCCGGTCGGGTGGCACATCAGGCACGCCGACGACTGGTAGCTGTACGCGCTCCCCAGGCTGGCGTGCTCGGCGTCGGTCCGCGTCTGCGCGTGGCACACGGTGCAGGAGAACACCGAGTAGTCGGTGCCGCTGGTGTGGCAGCTCGCGCAGTTGCGCCACGCGCCCGCGTGCGCGCCGGTGTAGATGCCGAAGATCGCGTCGTGCTGCGCGTACAGGGCGAAGTTCCAGGTCGTGAACTGGTGGCAGCTCTCGCACTGGGCGGAGAAACCCATCGAGGCGTGCGCCGGGCTGGTGGTCGCCGCGTAGGTGGCCTGGTGGCAGGCGACGCACGGCGTCACCGCGCCGCTGAACTGCTGGAAGGCGGCCTGGCGGTGGCAGTCGACGCACCGGAGCGAGGCGTGCACGCCCAGCTCGGGGAGCCGCGTCCGCGCGTGGGCGTCGCGCGCGCTCACCTGCTGCCAGCTCGCCTCGTCGTGGCACTGCTCGCACCGCAGGCCCGCGTCGCCGCGGTGCGGGTCCTGGTGGCAGGTGCGGCACTCGCGCGCCGCGGTGCGGAAGTCGCGCAGGTTGTGGCAGCCGGTGCAGGGCGCGGAGGCGTGCTGGCCCCGGAGCGGCGTGCCGGTCTTGCCGTGGTCGAACACCACGTCGCGCCAGTTCTGCGTCGTGTGGCACGCCGTGCACGCCCGTCCGCGCAGCTCGACGTGGGGATTGGCCACCGTGGCCTGGGCCTGGGCGGCCGCGGAGCGGGCGGCGGCGAGCGCCACCACCAGCCCGGCGGCCGGGACGAGTCTCCGGGCGAGGATGGGCCTCACAGACTCCGACCTCCCCGCGCCGCGGCGTGGCAGTCCTCGCAGCGATGCGGCAGCGGACGGAAGCGCACCATCGGCGGGTTGCCCATCGGACGGTGGCACGCGAAGCACTTCACGTTGCGGTGGGCCCCGTCGAGCGGGTAGTCCGTGTCGCGCTGGTGATCGAAGACCAGCCTCGCCCACGCCGTCTCGCCGTGGCATGTGGTGCAGGTGCCGCCGCGCGGCCGGTCCGCGAACTGGCCGCCGTGCGGGTCGCGATGGCAGCCGGCCGCGTCGCACGTGGTCCCCAATCCGGCGTAGCGCGCGGGCAGGCCGGAGGCCGGCGCGGTGTGGCACCGGCCGCAGGCCAGCGTGACGTGGGCGCCGCGGAGCGGGTAGCGCGTCGAGTCGTGGTCGAACGTCGGCGACGTCCAGGCGTCGGTCGTGTGGCACGGCGTGCAGGCCACCCGGACCGACGACTCCGTGGCGGTGGCCGGCCCCGAGCCCGGCACGCGGCGGCCCGCGAACTGCCCGCCGTGCGGGTCCCGGTGGCACGCCGCGCACGCCAGCGACGGCAGATCGAACCGGATGCGGCCGGAGCCCCGGGCCGCGCCGGCCACCAGCGGATGGCAGGCGACGCACGGCGTCGCCTGGTGCGCGCCGGTGAGCGGGAAGCGCGTGCTGTCGTGCGCCGCCATCGAGAACCGGGCCGGCGTGAACCGGACCTCGGTGTGGCACGCGGTGCAGTCCGGGATCACGCCGCCCCGGGCGAGCTGGCCCTGGTGCACGTCCGCGTGGCAGGCATCGCAGCGGTCGTACGCCATCTGCTGCCGGGCGAACACCCGCAGGAAGTTGACCCGCACCAGCGCGACCCGCTCGGGCAGCGCCGCCCGCGGGGAGGAGAGGTGACAGCTCTCGCAGTGCGAGGCGGCGTGGGCGCCCTGCAGCGCGAACCCGGTGCTCGAGTGGTCGAACCGGCGCGCCGTGTCGGCCAGCACGAACCACCCCGTGGTGAAGTGGCACTTCTCGCAGGCGCCGGCGAACCCCGGGCCATGGTGCGGCGACGGGTGGCAGCCCGCGCAGCCCGCCTGCCCGGACGTGCGGGAGGCGCGGAAGTCCAGGAACGAGGAGTCGGTGGCGCCGCCCGGGCCCGAGGCCAGCTCCTCGCGCACCGCGTGGCACTTGTCGCAGTGCACCTGGGCGTGCAGCCCGGTGAGCGGGAAGCGGGTGCGGTCGTGGTCGAACTTGGGCGCGGGCTTCCAGGCGTCCACCGTGTGGCAGTCCAGGCACTGCCGGCTCACCCGGCCGCGGTGCTCGTCGAGGTGGCACGCGGCGCAGGCGGTGCCCAGGCCGAGGTACGTCCGCTGCGCCGAGAGCGACGCGTCGCTCCGGACCGACGCCTCGGTCACCAGCGACGCCTTGTGGCACGCGGCGCACGTCGGCTTGGCGTGGCCGCCCTCCAGCAGCCAGCCCGCCTGCCGGTGGTCGAACCCCTCGCGGCCCCGGCCGCCCGGCCACTTCACCAGTTGGAACGGCCGGCCGTTGTGCTCGCTGTGACAGGTGCGGCACGCCAGCTCGGCGCCGTGCTTGGTGGCGGCCGCGTGATAGCCGCGGTCGGCGCGGATCTCCGCGGCCAGGGACGTGTGGCACGCCAGGCACTTCCGGCCCGACAGCTGCCGGCCGGCGTCGTGGCAGTCGAGGCAGTGCGCCAGGTCGTCCAGCTTGGCGTGGGCCGTCGCCAGCGGTCCCGGCGACGCCAGACCCTGGGCGAGGACGCGGGTGGTCGCGGTCATGAGCAGGAGCACCAGGGCGGCCGCGCCGGAGGCGCCGCGGTGCACTAGGCCCCCACCAGCGGGACGCCGAAGAACGCCTCCGACGCCACGTGCAGCACGAGCAGCACCAGCATCGCCGCGAAGAACACCAGGTGGACCACGTGCCAGTAGCCGAACAGGTTGCGGAAGGTGCCGAGGAACGCGACCCGCCGCGCCGTCGCCACCTGGCGGCCGGCGAGCTCGAAGATCGCCTTCGCCTCGCGGCGCGGCAGCCGGCGACCGTGGCGCAGCCGGCGGTGCAGGCGCGCCAGCCGGAACGGGCGCACGAGATCGTCCGCCAGCAGCAGCGGCAGCGCGCGGAGCCCGCCGCTGGCGCCGCCCGAGATCCCGCGCACCGTGCGCTCGGCCTCGGTGTCGATCGCCGCCAGCTGCGCCGGTGTCAGCCCGAAATCGTCGGCGAGCCGTTGCCGCCGGGCCGCCTGCTCCTCGCGGATCTGCTCCAGGGTCATCAGCTCGCCGCGGATCGTCCGCGGGAACTGCTGGTAGAGCCATCGGCCGATGATGCCGCTCGCCGCGACGATCATCATCGACCAGAACGAGTAGACCCCGAGACCGTGCAGCTTGCCGGACGTGTGCAGGGTCACCAGGAACGGGCCCGCCAGGCAGAGGTAGATGTGGAGATTGAGCCAGGTCCGCATCGGCCCGCGCCCGCGCATCGGCCGGAGCCGCTTGCGGCCCGAGTACAGGATCACGCCTGCCAGCACCAGCGCCGAGCCGATCCAGCCGAACGGGTGGCCGAGCTTCCCGGACGACCGCAGCGTCTCGTGGAGGGGCGAGTTCGGCCGGTCCCAGAGGGGCAGGAGGTAATACGCGCCGCTCCGCACGAGGAACAGCGCGCCCGCGGCCGTCGAGACGACGCCGGCCAGCAGCACCAGCCGGTCCACGTACACCGACACGCTCCCCGCGGCCGATCGGCGGGACCGCTCACCAGAGCTGATAGGAGACCCCCGCGCGCAGGTACGTGCTCGTGAGCCCGGCGTACTGCCCGATGTCGGCGCTGAGCGACGCGTAGAACCCGGCGCCGAGGCGCAGCCCCATCTCGGGCGAGACGCCGTATCGCCACAGCGTCTGGGCCCCGCCCGGCGTCCGCATCACGTTCGACGAGGCGCTCAACGCCGCGGTGAGCGGCGAGGCGCCGAACGTGATCGGCACGCGGGCCACCACCGAGCCGAAATCGAACAGGTCGCCGTGCTGGCCCATCGCCGCGAGCATGAAGTGCCGGTTGAAGATCGTCAGCGTCCCCCGGTAGGTGGGACTGGGGTCGGTGACCCGCTTCAGGTAGCCGGCCGACGCCTCGACCGAGCTGCCCAGCAGGTCGTGCCCCAGGAAGGCCGTCACGCCGGTGAGCCGCCCCGGCAGCGGGAACGTGTCGCCCGCGAGCAGCATCGAGAACAGGAGCAGCGAGGCGTGCGTCTCGTAGGTCACGCCGCCGCGAAAGCCGAGGGGCAGGTTGGCGCGCAGGCCCACCGACAGGTTGGTCAGGCGGAAGCCGCGGAAGTCCTCCCAGCCGGCGCCGTGATCCACGTCCGCCATCAGCGAGAGCGAGGTGCCGGTCGTCGGCGCCCAGAAGGTCTGCGCCGAGAACCAGGTGCGGCGGACCTCGCTCCACTGCCACTGCGTGGCGCCGCTCAGCGCGCCGCTCAGGTGGTCGCCCGAGAAGCCCCAGTAGGCGCCCGCCTGCGCCACCTGCGTCGACGGATCCATCGTGTACACGTCGGGCGCGTAGCCCGCGAGGAAGCCGATGCGCTGCCCGCGGCCCGGCTGGACCTCGAGGCTCGCGCCGTCCACGAAGCCGAGCGAGGGGATGTCGGCCGGCACGAAGCGGCCGATCTGGAAGTTCCACCAGCCGCCCGGCGGGGCCACGCGCGCCTTGAGCTCGTAGAGAATGGTCGAGCTGCCCGTGAGCCCGAACCCGGCCAGGCCACCGGTGCCGTTGCGGTAGCGCGTCGTCGAGCGCGTGCTGAACGACAGCCACGGGGCCAGCGGTCCGCTCGCCGAGACCGTCGCGGTCGTCTGGTAGGTGGTGAGCGACTGGGCCCCACCCGTCGAGCTGGCCGTCTGGTCGAGGTTGACGCTGGCACGCCACCGCGCCGTGCGGAGCCGCCGCGGCGCTGCCGCCCCCGTGTCCGCGGGGGCCGGCGCGCCCGCTCCGGCGACGGCCGTGTCGGGCGGCGGGGTGTAGGCGGCCGCCGTCTGCGGCGCCGGGTGGGCGATGAACCGGACGGTCTGCCCGACGGCGACGAGGTTGCCGGCCGAGATCAGCGCCGCGCTCGCCGTGCGCTGCGCGACGCTGGTGACCACCGCCCGCGCGACCACCGCACCGTCGCGGCCCACCACGTCGAGCGTGTCGCCGACCGCCAGGCCCGTCCGGCGGCCGGCCGTGACGAAGATCAGGTCCTCCGTGCGGTACGACACCCGCGCGCTGTCCGGGTGCGCCTGGCTGGTGTCCTGCTGCGCCGCAGCGCGGCACGGCGCAACCAGCGTCGCCCCGACCACGAGCACTCCGGCCGCGAGGCCCCTCAGCCGCGGCGGCCGGTCAGGCGCGCGACGCCATCGGCCGCCCGGCAGCCCAGTCGAGCCACTCGCTGAGCACGATGAGGGTCCACAGGGCCCGGGCATGATCCGCCTTTCTCGAACGGTGCTCGTCCAGCAGCGCCAGGGCGCCCTCGCGGCCGACCCCCACGAGGCCGAGTCGCGGCGAGCCGATGCGGCCGCTGGCCCACTCGAACAGCGGCCCGCGCAGCCAGCTGCTGAGCGGCACCGACAACCCGCGCTTGCGGCGGTGCACGATCCCGCGCGGCAGGTACGCCGACGCGTACCGCTTCAGAAATACCTTCGTCGTCACGCCGGAGACTCGCGACGAGGGGGGAAGTGTCGCCGCGTACTCGATCACGTCTCGGTCCAGGAACGGCGCACGCAGCTCCAGGGCCGAATTCATGCTCGCACGATCGGCTTTCGTCAGCAAGCCCTCGGCGAGGGACGTCTCCAAGTCGTGGCGCTGCACGGCGTCGAGCAGCCTCGTCGCGTCCCATGCCTCGTCCACGGCCTCCGGCTCCTCCACGCCGAGACGGGCGAGGAGCCCGGACCCGATGTTCGAGGTCCAGTCCGCGTGCCGCCGCATGCCGTCCAGGTCGGCAGAGGCGACGAACTTCTTGAGCAGAAACGAGATGCTGACTTTCTTGTCGCTCGGGGGCCAGGCTTCGACCAGCCTCCGGCATATCCGTTTGACTACGGGGGGAAGCCTCCCGTAACGCTCGGATATCAGGGCGCCGATGTAGGTCGGGTACCCACCGAACAGCTCGTCGCCGCCTTCGCCGACCAGCGCCACCTTCACTTCCTCCGCGGCGCGCCGCGAGAGGAGGGCGGTCGGAACCCAGGCGGGGTCCGCCAGCGGCTCGCCGGCGTGCGCGATCAGATCCGCCAGCACCGGCGGGAACGCATCGGGCACGACCCACACGGCGTCGCACGGGATGCCCAGGCGCTCGGCCATGTGCTGGGCGAACAGTCCCTCGTCGTAGGAACGCTCGCTGAACCGGATGGTGAACGCCTTGAGCGGATAGGCAGGCCGTTCGGACCGGGCGACGGCCGCGACGAGCGAGGAGTCGATCCCGCCGCTCAGGAAGGCACCGTACCGCACGTCCACTTCGCTCTGGCGGCGCACGGCTTCGCGGAAGACGGCGTCGAACTGCCCGCGCCGCGGCGCCGTCTTGGGCGCGTCCGCGATGTTCCATCGCCAGTACCGCCGCCGCACCGCGCCGGAGGGGCCGACGACGACCAGCTCGGCCGGCCCGACCTTGCGCGCCTCGACGAACGGGGACGCGGGCGAGGCGAAGTACCCGAAGCGCAGGAACGCGCGGAGCGCTGCCGGGTCGGCCGTGAGCGGCTGGGCCGGCACGGCGGCGAGCGCCGCGATCTCCGTCGCGAACCGCACCTGTCCGGCCACGGCGGCGAAGAACAGCGGCCGCTCGCCGGCCCGGTCGCGCGCCAGGAGCAGGCGAGCCGAGCGCGGATCCCAGACGGCGATGGCGAAGGCGCCCACGAGGCGCTCGACGAACGCCTCGCCGAGCTCCGCGTACAGGCCGGGAATCACCGCGATGTCGGTGTCCTGGGCCGGAGCGCGTCCGCGCCCGCGCAGCCACTCGCGCAGCTCCGCGTGGTTGTCGATCTCCCCGTTGCACACGGCCACGACGCCGCTGGCCGCGTCGACCATCGGCTGCTGCCCGCTGGCCAGGCCCCGGATCGCCAGGCGGGTGGCGCCGACGGTGGCGGCGCCGCTCGTGCGCTGGCCCCGGTCGTCGGGGCCGCGGTGGACGAGCGCGTCGAGCATCGCCGCGACCTCGCGCTCGCGCGCCGCGGCGTCGTCGCCTCCGCGCTCCCACCGGACCACGCCGCAGACGCCGCACACGTCAGCGGCCCTCGGGTGGTGCCGGGGCGGGGGGGCCGGGCGGCGCGGCCGTCCGGCGCACCGTGTCGGGCGGCGCCGCCGGTGCGGTCAGGAACGTGCCCCACCAGCCCGGTGCGATCGGTGCGACCCTGGAGAACGCGCGCCAGGCGATCGAGTCGAGCGCGCTGCGCTGGCGCTCCCCGGCGAGCAGGAACGTGGCGGGCCCGCGCTCGGCGAGCCACGTGTCCAGCTCGGACCGGCGGACCGCGCCCCGGGGCCACCGCTCGGTGCGGCCCAGGTAGAAGGTCACGTAGTTGCTCGAGGTCTCGCTGCCGTCCCGCGTGATCAGCGTGATGGTCCGCCCGAGGTAGAACGGCACGCCGTTGGGGAGGCACTCGAGGCAGGCCAGCTCGGTTCCCGCCGGGAGCTCCGGCATGGCGGCGGCGAGCGCGCGTCCCGAGTCGGCCTCCGCGTACGCCTGCACGCCGCCGAACGCGACGGTGAGGAGCAGCACCGGCAGGAGCGCGAACGCCGCGCAGGCGGCGGTGAGGGCGCGCACCGACAGGGCGGCGATGGCCATCAGGGCCAGCGCGCCCACCGACCAGAGGAGCGGCGCGGTCGCCGGGCCCAGGAGCGACGCCTCTCCGGCCTCGAGGCCGAGCAGCGCCGGGAAGCCGCCGGGGTGCCGGAGGCCGGCCGCGAGCAGCGCCGCCGCGCCGAGCCCGATCACGGCCAGGGCGGCGGTGGCCCGCCACACGAGCGCATGGGCGTGCCCGTCCGGGTGCTCGAAGGCGAGGTCGAGGACGCGGGCCGTCAGCATCCCCAGCGCGACCACGCCCGTCAGCACGTAGCCCGGGAGCTTCGACTGCGAGAGCGAGAAGAACACCGGCACCACCACCGCCCAGGTGATCAGCAGGCGGTCGGCACGCGTCCAGCCGGCTCGGCGGCGCAGCGCGCCGAACACGGACTCGGGCAGCAGGAGGCTCCACGGGAACAGCACCGCCACCGTCACCGGCGCGTAGTACCACCACGGAGCCGTCCGGTGGAACGCCGACGTGGTGAACCGGTGCAGCGACTCCTCGACCAGCCCGTAGTAGGCGAAGTCGCGCCGCACGAAGATCAGGCCGAGGAACCAGGGCAGCACGAGGCCGAGGAACAGCAGCACGTTGCGGGCCGCGAACAGGCGGAGGATGGCGCGGAAGTTCCGGTCCACGAGGTTGAACGCCACCAGCACCAGGACCGGCAGGAGGAAGCCCACCGGTCCCTTGAGCAGCGTGGCGACGGCGGCGCATGCGGCGCCGGCGAGGTACCACGCGGCCCGCGCCGCACCCTCGTGCTCCTCGGCGCGGAAGCCGGCGAGGATCGCCCCGCTCACGAACAGCGCCAGCGGCATGTCGAAGATGACGATCCGCGCGAAGGCCACGACGAGCGGCGTCGTGCCGACCACGAGCACCGCGAGCGCGGCGGCCCGGCTTCCCCAGGCGCGGCGGCAGAATCCGAAGACCAGGCCGAGCAGCGCGAGGGCCGCGAGCGCTCCCGGCAGCCGCGCCGCCGTCTCGCTCTCGCCCAGACCGGCCATCGAGAGGGCGACCAGCCTGAAGTACAGCGCCGGCTTGTCGAGGTAGGGCAGGCCGTCGTACGTCGGGACCAGCCACGCCCCGGCGTCCTTCATCTCCCGCGCGACCTCGGCGTTGCGGCCCTCGTCCGGCTGGAGCAGCGGGAGCGAGCCGAGCCGCGCGAACAGGCAGGCCCCCGCGACGAGGAACGCGGCCAGAATGCCGAGCCACCGCCGGCCGTTCACGGCCTCGCCCGGTCGAGGGCGCTGCGGGCCTCGGCGAAGACGCGGTGGAACATCGGGCGGGTCAGCAGGCCGGTGTTGGTGTTCCGCTGGCTCGGATGGTACGACGCGATGAGCAGCGTGCCGTCGTCGAGGCGCGTGGCGAGCCCGTGCGCGAACCTCGGCGCCCGGCCGCGCGCGAGCCGGGCCTTCCAGCCCGACGCGGCCAGCCAGGCGTCGTGCGCGAGGCGGCCGAGCGTGACCACGACCCGGACACGCGTCAGCAGCCGCAGCTCGGCGTCGAGGTACCGGCGGCAGGTCTCCTGCTCCCGGCGGGACGGGCGGTTGCCGGGCGGGGCGCAGCGGACCGCCGCCGTGACGTAGCAGTCCTCGAGGGAGAGGCCGTCGTCGCGGGACGTCGACAGCGCCTGGCTCGCGAACGCGAACCGGTGCAGGGCCTCGTACAGCCAGTTCCCGCTGGAGTCACCGGTGAACATCCGGCCGGTGCGGTTGCCGCCGTGCGCGGCGGGCGCGAGCCCGACGACCAGGAGCCGCGCCCGTCCGTCGCCGAAGCCGGGCACCGGGCGCCCCCAGTAGGTCTGAGCGGCGAACGCCCGCTTCCTCCGCCGCGCGACGGCGAGGCAGTGGCGGCGGAGGCGCGGGCAGCGCTCGCACCCGACGACGGCGCGGGAAACGGCGGCGAGCGTGGGGAACGCGGGTGCGCTCACCCGGCGCGGTTGAGGAACGCCTCGACCGAGCTGGCGAACGTGGCGACGTCGATCGGCTTGGTGAGGTAGCCGCTGAAGCCGGCGCGGAGC
>DASPTN010000122.1:0-13352 GCA_035623395.1 Gemmatimonadales bacterium
GGGGCCGTTTTTCGCGGGGTGTCACACCCCGCGCCGACAATTGAAGCGCACCAGGCAGCCTCCGTCCCGGCTGCCGGCATGGAGAGGGCGGGGAGAGCACCGGCTCGACGATCCGCACGCCAACCGTGTCCTCACGGTGGCAACGCCGGCCGAACGACGGCGCCTTGCATCACGCGCCGCACCGATCGGGCCCATGCGCGAACGGGACGGGAACGCTTCACGAAAGGACAGTCCCGATGAAACAGCCTCACCCCACGGGCCCCGCGCGGCCCGACTTCGACCTGACGTACCGCCCGGACTACTGGCAGCCGTCGGACCCGATCTCGCTCATCATCGCCAACGTGAAGGGCGAGGTGCGGCGCCGGCAGATCCTCGACGTGCTCGAAGGGCGCCACCGCCTGGTGGCGCCGGGCACCGAGCTGCCCGACGAGATCATGCAGGACTCGCTGCCGGAGCCGGAGCGCGCCGCGTGGGGCAGGGTGCACCCGGCCATGATGGGCGGCGAGTACCTGCCCGACTACTCGCGCGGCGAGATGGAGATCGCGCGCATCGTGCTCGCCTCGACGACGATGGACGTGGTGAGCGTCCGCGCCCGCCGCGACCGGAAGCTCACGATCCACTACGGCGTGGTGGACGAGTACGAGCAGAAGTTCCTGTTCCGCCCGAAGTCGTCGGCACGGCCGCTCACCCTGGGCGAGACCATCGGCCTGCTGGACTCGATCGAGTCTGACACCGACGGCCGGGGGCATCCGTGGATCGAATGGATCCGCGACATGAACTACGGCGAAGGCCGCGATCCCCGCCGCATCGCCCACTTCGTCACCGTGTACTCGCCGTTCTATCCGCGGCTGCACGAGTACTACCGCTGGCGCCACGAGCGGTGGCTCGCGGCGGAGCTGGCCAGGCTCGCCGCCCGCGGCGCCGCAGGGGGATCGGGCACCGCGGGCCCCGGCCCCGCGCGATCGGCCGGAGAGGAGGCGGCCCGATGAGCGCCGGCCGGTCGTACACGTTCATCACGAGGGCCGAGGCCGCCGACCGCATCGTCACGCCCGGCGTCTGGAGCGCGCGGGCCATCGGCACCGTGTCGCCTCCCGGCGTCGAGGCGGAGGCGGTGGACCTTCCGCTGTTCCGGCGCATCACCGCCGCGGACACCTTCGTGAACCGGACCTGCGTCGCCTGCGGCTGCCACGCCGCCCTGTTCATCAGCGCGGGGCGCTACGTCGTGCTGTGCTCCCTGTGCACGGCGCAGCGGATCGCGGCGTACCGCCGCGACGAGCCCGGCGGCATCGAGCCGGATTGGATCGGGATCCTCGGCCGGGAAGCGCGCGGGGAGGTCGCGCGCCAGGCCCGCCTGGAGGAATCGGAGCTCACCGTGACCCTCACGGACGTCTGGAAGTGCTCCCGCTGCGGCAGGCCGATCCGGCAGAGCGAGACGCGCTACCACCACGCGCCGGGCGAGAACGGCGGCCCGCCGTACTGCGCGCCCTGCGCGGAGGCGCTGCAGGCGGAGGACGAAGCGGGCTCGTAGACAACGCCGACGAAGCGGATGCGTGCGAAGGGCCGGGGCGAGCACCCGGCCCTTCGTTCGTCGCGGCGAGCACGTCGAACGCCGCGCGCACCGACTCGATCGCTCGCATTTCTGCGTGGACATGTAGGGGATTTTCCCTATGTTCGGCGCATCACTCCGATGCGGAGGGCGCATGCGTACCTGGACAGTCGTGGCAGCGCTGGCACCGCTCCTCGTCGCCGCCGCGCCGTTGAGCGCGAGGCAGCAACCCGCTCCCAAACCGCAACCCGCCGCGCCGGCTCCCAAGCCGGCCGCGCCCAAGCCCGCGGCGCCCGCGCCCGTACCCGCGGCAGCCCCGGCGCCGTCGTCCGCGGCGGCGACGCGCGCCCTGTCCCGCATCGCGGCCCGCCGGCCGGAGCTCGAGGTCACGGGCGGCGTGGGCACCGCGCTCGTGGATCTGAGCAGCTGGAGCGGCGAGACCATGAGCGACTGGAGCAAGACGACCTACTGGGGCGCGGCCCGAGTCTTCTTCCCGGTCGGCAACACGCTCAGCGTGGGCGGCGAGCTGGGCTATCACTACCACTTCTGGTGGTCCACGCCGAGCGGCTACAGCTGGACCTACAACAACTGCGCGGCCGCCATGCACGCGGCGGCGCTGGTGCGCGTGCCGGTCGGGACGGCGTTCACGGCCGACATGGGCGTCGGCTTCCACTTCTTCAGCAGCGTCAAGGCGGGCCTGGTAGCGGCGTTCTCGTACCGCATCCCGGCCGGCGCGAACCTCGTGATTCCCGTCGGCATCCGCGCCGACGCGATCCTCACCGACCCGATCCTCGTTCCGGTCGTGCTCAACGTGGGAGTGGGGTTCCGCCTGTAGGCGCCGCGATCTCGTGAAGCGCGACGGGCCCGGCGTCGGCCGGGCCCGTCTGCGTCGTCCCGCGCGCGATCGAGCCGCTGGCCCTGGCTGCATGCGCGAACGAGTCGCTCGTGTTTCTCGGCCCACGGTCAGCACGTGCGCGCTATCCGCCCGACGAGGCGGCCCATATCTTAGGCCTGCCCTCGACGGGACGGGCGCGTGACCGAACCGCTCGCGGAGCTGCGGGAATCGCTCGCGGACCGGTATGCCATCGAACGCGAGCTGGGCGCCGGGGGAATGTCGCGCGTGTACCTCGCGCGCGATCTGAAGCACGACCGGCCCGTCGCGATCAAGGTCCTGAGACCGGAGATCGCCGCGGGCCTCGGCCCGGAGCGCTTCGTCCGCGAGATCCGCGTCGCCGCCCAGCTCCAGCACCCCCACATCCTTCCGCTCTACGACTCCGGCCGGGCCGGCGGCGTCCTCTACTACGTCGCGCCGTACGTCGAGGGCGAGTCGCTCCAGGAGGTGCTCCGCCGCGAGCGGCAGCTGCCGGTCGACGAGGCGCTCGCCATCGCGCGCCAGGTCGCCGGCGCGCTCGCGTACGCGCACAGCCACGGGATCGTTCACCGCGACATCAAGCCGGGCAACATCCTGCTCGAGGGCGGCGAGGCCATCGTCGCGGACTTCGGCATCGCGCTCGCCGTCTCCGCGGCCGGCGTGCCCGAGCACATGACCGAGACGGGGCTCGCGGTCGGCACGCCGGCCTACATGAGCCCCGAGCAGGCGGCGGGCAGCCCCGACGTGGACCGCCGCTCCGACATCTACAGCCTCGGCTGCGTGCTGTACGAGATGCTGGCCGGCGAGCCGCCGTTCGCCGCGCCGACGCCCGCGTCGGTCGCCGCCCGCGACCTCGAGGACGCGCCGGCGCCGCTGTCGGGCATTCGCGCCACCATCCCCGCCCCGGTCGAGGCGGCGGTGAGCCGCGCCCTCGCCAAGGCGCCCGGCGACCGGTTCACCACCGCCACCGAGTTCGTCGCGGCGCTCGATTCCGCGCGCCCGGTCGCGGTGCGGCGGCCCCGGCGCTGGTCCCGGCGGCGCGTCGCGGCGACCGCGACGGCCGTCGCGGCGATCGCCCTGGCCGTGTTCGCCCGCACCGCGTTGAGGCCGGCTCCCGTCGATCCCAACCTCCACGTGGTGCTCCCGTTCGCGGCGCGCGGCGGGGTCGCGGCCGCCTGGATGACCGGCGAGCAGCTCGAGTCGCTCCTCTACGACGCCATGGCGCGATGGCACGACGTCCGGCTCGTGGGCCAGATCCGGGCGCACGACGCCTGGGCGCAGGCGCGGTTCGCGTTCCCGAGCCTCCAGGCGGCGCTCGACGTGGCGCGGAGGCTCGGCGCGGGCCTCCTCGCCTGGGGCGAGGCGGCGCCCGCGGGCGATTCGATCGCCGTCCGCGCCGGTCTCTACGACGTGGCGAAGGGCGGCCGCACGATCGAGGAGCGCGAGGTGCGGCTCCCGAAGGTGCTGACCAGCGTCCAGCAGGTGGGCGCCAGGATCAGCGAGCTCGCGGCGGGCCTGCTGGCGAGCCGCGGCGGCAGCACGCCTCCGCCGCGCGAGTCGCTGGGGACGACGTTCCTCGCCGCCTGGCAGCCGTACCTCACCGGCACGGAGGCGATGAACCGCCTCGACGTCGCCCGCGCCGAGTCGTTGTTCCGGCAGGCCGTCCGCGCCGACCCCGATTTCGCCCGCGCCCACCTCGCGCTCGCCCAGGCCGGAGACTGGGCCGGCCGGCCCGTGGACGAGTGGCTGATCCACGCCCGCCTCGCGGTGGCCCACGCCGACCGCCTGTCCGACGCGCGCGACAGCGCGATGGCCTGGGGCGTGCTCTACCTCGCCCAGGGCCAGTTCTCCGACGCCTGCGACCGCTTCCGCGCGGCGCTGCGCCGCGACTCGCTCGACGTGAGCGCGTGGTTCGGCCTCGGCGAGTGCCAGCGGCTCGACACCGTGGTCGTGCGCGATCCCCGCGCCGCCGGAGGCTGGCGGTTCCGCGGCAGCTACGAGGGCGCGGTCCGCGCGTACCGGCGCGCGCTGGAGATCGCGCCGTCGTTCAACCTCGCCTTCGGCACGGCCGCCTACGACCGCCTGTCGCGCCTGCTCGTGGCGGAGCCCTACCGGGTCCGCTCGGGGGGCGCCGTTCCGCCGGACACCGGGTCGTTCATGGGCTGGCCCGCGCTGGAGCACGATTCGCTGGTGCTGGTGCCCGTGCGCCTGAGCGAGAGCGTGCTCCGCTCCGAGCCGGCGACGCACTACGCGGCCGTGGCGCGCGGCCAGACCATGCTGCGCGAGATCGTGGAGCGCTGGGTGAGCGCGTTTCCGTGGAGCGCGCCGGCGCACGCGGCCTCGAGCGTCGTCCTCGAGCTGCAGGGCCTGCTCGGCGGGGAGCGCGACGGCGGCGCGGCGCGGTCGACGGCGCTGGGACAGCTGCGCGAGGCGCTCCGGCTCGAGACCGATTCGGCCGGGCGCCTGCGGCTCACGCTCGCCGACGTCCGCCTCCAGCTCAAGCTGCTGCGGTTCGGCGCCGCGCGGCGCGAAGCCGACTCGCTGCTCGCGGCCCCGGTCCCGTCGACGCCGGGCGCCGCCTCCGACCTGGCGTCCGCCGCGGCGCTGGTGGGGCGCGCGAACCTCGCGGCCGACCTGCTGGCCCGGGACGCCAGCGACACCAGCTTCCGCCTGCCGGCGGGAAGCCCCGTGAACCAGCTCCGGCCGGCGACGGTGGCGGCGCTCCGGCTCCTGGCCTACGCATCGGTCGGCGCGCCGGTCGAGAGCATCGCCGCGGTGGAGGCGCGCGTGGACACGCTGGTGCGCCGCTGGGTCGACCGCCCGCGGCGGCAAGGCGTGCTGCGCGCCCTGGTGTCGTACGCCGCGCTCAACGCGTTCCCCGTCCGCGGCTGGAGCCCCGTGGCGGGGCCGTCGGACGGCTACTTCCTGTCCGACGCCGAGTGGCTGCTGTCTCGCGGGGACACGGCGGGCGCGCGCGCGCGGCTGGGGCGGTCGCGGCGCGACCAGGCGCGTTTCACCTCGGCCGACGTGCTCCCCGGGCTGGCCTACGAGGAGGGCTGGGTCTGGGCCGCCGTGGGCGACACGGCGGCGGCGGAGGCCTTCCTCGACCTCTCGCTCGAGAACCTGCAGGCCGCGCCGACCATGATGCTCGTGGAGCCGGCCCAGTCGGCCGGCCTGGTGCGCGCGATGGCGCTGCGCTCGCGGCTCGCCGCGCGGCGCGACCCTGCGCGGGCGCGGCGCTGGGCCGCCGCCGTGGACACGCTCTGGTCGGGAGGCGATCCGGAGCTCAGGGCGTTCGCGAGCCGGCTGCCGTAGTCCGTGACCCCGAGGCGCACGCGCCTCGCTGATCGATCCCCCCTCATCCGGAGGAAGACGTGAAACGGCATCTCGAAGTCCATCCGCGCCCGCCGTGGCTGCTCCTCGCCGCGGCACTCCTCGCGGTCGCGGCCTGCGCGCCGCGGCCACAACCCGGCCCGAGGGCCACGCCGCCGCCGCATTTCGCCACCTTGCGCGAAGCGACCCGCGCCGAGCTGATCGCGTACGGGCAGTCACTGCAGTACGACACCACGCAGCCCGCGATGGACGCCCGGTACCTCGTGGTTCCGCGCGGCGGCCAGCTGACGATCGGGCCGTACGCCACGCTGGCGCCCGAGATCGGCGCCGCGAACACCCACGACGGGTTGAGCCAGGGGCGCATCTTCGCAAGGCTCACGCTCTCCGAGGCGCTTCCGGAGGCCGGCCTTCCGGCGGGGATCACGTACGTCTGGGTCGACAGCGCCGGCCCGGGGCTCAGGGCGATGCTGGTGCCCGGTGTCGACAGCTTCCCCATCGTCCCGGCGACGCTCAGCAAGATTCCGCTGTGCCTGCCGGGGCTGCCCAGCTGCCTGCGGGCGATGGCGCGGTTCTACATGCCCATGGCCCCCGCAGAATCGCTGCCCATGGGCCCCTGCCACCCCTGCGACTGCGGGTGGTGCTGCGGACTGGTCATGATGCGCGACATGTCCGGCGCCCACGCGCGGCGGCCGGCGCCGGCGCGGGTGCCGCTGAAGCGTTGAGACCGTAGCATTCGCTCCCGCGGGCGCAGACGGCGGTGAACGGGCGCCGGCGCTCGCGACCCGGACGGGGTCGCGGCCCGGCGCTCGTCGCGCGTAGGTTGGAGGCCCGCCCCCGAGCACCGGAGCTTGCCCATGTCGGACGCCCCGCCGGCGGTCGTCAACAACGCCGAGAGCAGCCGGTTCGAGCTGCACTTCGACGGACACGTCGCCGTGCTTGAGTACGTCCTGGCGGGCAACCGCCTGCGGCTGATGCACACCGAGGTCCCGCCGGAGCTGCGGGGCCGCCGGCTCGGCGACGTCCTCGCCCGCGCGGGCCTCGAGCACGCGCGCGCCAACAGTCTCAAGGTCGTGCCGTTCTGCCCGTTCGTCCGCGCGTTCCTGGCGCGGCACCGGGAGTACGACGCGGTCCTCGACGAGCACTGGAAGGCGCAGATCGGCGAGGGATGACGCCCGGGTCGTGACGCGAGCGGCGGCGCGAAGTCGCGGTCGCCGCCGCCGCCGGCGCTCCGGCCTCCGTGGCGTCCCGTCTCTCCCCCGGCTATCCTGCAACCGTTCCCCGAACAGAGGCACGTCGATGCTCGCGCGCTCCAGAATGCTCGTCGGCCCGCTCGTCGTCGCCTGCGCGTTTCTCGCCGCGGCGCAGGCGCCGGGATGCCGGTCCTCCGTGCCCTCGACGAGCGGTTCTGGCGGAGGGGGCGGCGGTGGGGGCGGCGGCACCAGCCAGCACGACTGGCCGCGGTTCGGTTACGACGCGGGACGCTCGAGCGCGCCGGCGGCCTCGATGGGCGTCACGTCGAGCAACGTGGACTCGGTCACCCGCCAGCAGGTCACGCTCGACGGCACCGTGGACGCGTCGGCCATCTACCTGCACGGGGTCACGGTGAAGGGTGCGACCCACAACACCTTCTTCGTCACCACGACGTACGGCAAGACGATCGCGATCGACGCCGACAGCGGCGCGATCCTGTGGGAGTTCACGCCGGGCGGCTACACCGGCTGGGCGGGCAGCGCGCAGATCACGACCGCGACGCCCGTCGCCGACCCCGATCGCGCGCACATCTACGCCGCGAGCCCCGAGGGGGTCGTCCGCCGGCTGGCCGTCGCGGACGGCAGCGTGGGCTGGACCACCTCGCTCACGAACCTGCCGACGCGCGAGAAGCTCGCGGCGTCCCTGAACTGGTGGCACGGGCGCGTGATCGCGACCACCGGCGGCTACATCGGCGATGCGCCGCCCTACCAGGGCCACGTCGCCGTGCTCGACGCCGCGAGCGGAGCGCTGCTGCACGTGTGGAACTCGCTGTGCAGCGACACGGCCGGCCTGCTCACGCCCTCGCACTGCCAGCAGAGCGACGCGGCCATCTGGGGCCGCGCCGGCGCGGTGATCGACACGACGACCGGCCAGATGTACGTCGCGACCGGCAACGCGACCTGGGACGGCGTCCACAACTGGGGCGACGCCGTGATCTCGCTCGACTCGCTCGCCACCACGATGACGGGCAACTACACGCCGACCAACACCGCGCAGCTCAACTCGACCGACACGGACCTCGGCTCCACCTCGCCTGTCCTGCTGGGCGGCGGCGTGATCGCGCAGGGCGGCAAGGACGGGAACATCCGCACGCTGGTGTGGTCGAGCATGGCGGGCACGACGGCGCACAAGGGCGGCGAGGCGCAGATCGTCTCCACGCCGAGCGGGACCGACCTGTTCACGGCGCCGGCGGTGTGGCGCAACGGGTCGACCACGATGCTCGTGGCGGGCGACAACGGCGGCACCCAGGCGTGGACGCTGAGCGGCACGCAGCTCACGTCGGCCTGGAAGAACGGGAACGGCGGCACCAGCCCGATCGTGGTGGACGGGATGGCGTTCGTCTACGGTCCGGGCGGCGGGCTCCGCGTGTACGACGCCGCGTCGGGCAATCTGATCACCACGCTGAGCTGCGGCGGCGGGCACTGGAACAGCCCGATCGTGGCCGACGGCCGGATCGCGCTCCCCGAGGGGAACGCCAACGACCACCGCACCAGCGGGGTGTTGGATATCTGGCGGATTCCGTGAGCGAGCCGAACTGTTGGTAGTCGGTGGGTGGTAGGTTGTGGCGGTCCCTACAACCCACAACCCACCAACTGCTCCCCCACAGGAGAATGTCATGTCCGAATTCACATCCCTGCTGGACGAGACCATCGAGGGCTGGTGGGACGTCCGCAACGGCGTCATCGCCGAGGCCGAGAACATCCCCGCCGACAAGTACGATTTCCGGCCGGTGCGCGAGGTGCGCAACGTCCGCGAGATGCTGCAGCACATCCTCGAGATCGCGATGATGATGACCGGGGAGCTGACCCGGCCCGACACCAACCTGCGGCGCTACCCCTGGCCGAAGCTCCTCAAGCACTACGCGAGCCCGGCGTACGAGGCGACGACCAAGGCGCAGCTGGTGAAGCTCCTGGGCGCGCAGCTGAAGGACGCGGAGAAGAAGTTCCGCGACGCGGGCGAGCTGTCGCTGCTCCAGTTCCACACCCGGTTCGACGGGAAGCAGGGCACCAAGTTCGCCTGGTGGCACCACGGCATCGCGCAGGAGGAGTACCACCGCGGCCAGCTGGCCACCTACCAGCGGCTGATGGGCCTCGTCCCGGCGCTCACCAAGGCGATCCAGGGCGGCTGAGGCGCGGGGGCCCCGCCCGCTGGGCAGGGCCGCTCGCGGCGGGGCGCCCGGCTACTTCCTGAACTTCGGCAGCTCGGGGTGCCGCTTCCGGAACTCCTCGTAGACGTGCGCGTCGGTGTAGTCGCGCATCTCGCTGATCCGCTCGCCGCGGAACCGGATGACCACGCAGGTGCGCTGGTCCATCACGTCCTGGGGCGCGCTCTTGAGCCAGCTCCGCTCGCGGATCTCGACGATCACCCGCTCGTCGGCCGCGTACCAGTCGCGCCACACCTCCTCGTAGCCCCAGTCCGCCGCGCCGAGGCCGAACTCGCGGTTGGTGAACGCGCGGATCACCGCGTCGCGGCCACGCCACTCGCCGCCCAGCGGCGGAGCACCCGCGATCCAGTACACGACGTCGTCGGTGAAACAGCCCGCCACCTCGTCCATGCGGCCGGCGAACAGCGCCTTCTCGTACGCGTGCGCGACCGCCAGGTGATCGGTCATATCACGGCCTCCTCGCGGGGCGCCAGGGCGTTGGCCTTGCGCCCGGCGCGCTCCATCGGCTTCGCCAGCTCGGCCTTGTGGTGGTCCAGGATGGTCCAGAAGTCGAGCGCGCGCTCGACCAGCTCCTGCGCCGCGACCCGCAGCGCGTCGCTGGCCTTCACCTGCCGCACGTTGTTCTCCATGTCCTCGGCGTCCCAGCCGCGCGAGTGCGCGATGAAGGGGTAGGGCGGGAACACGAAGCCCAGCTCGCTCCAGAAGGTCAGCATCGAGCCGGCGACGCCCTGGATGTTGTCCTGCCCGCCGGTGATGATGAACGCCGCCGCCTTGTTCGAGATGAGCATCCGGTTGTGGATGGTGATCTGGTTCTGCACGCAGTTCAGCCGCTCGATCATCTTGTAGTAGAGCGACGACGCGTTGCCCCAGCGGATCGGCGTCGCGACCAGCACCACGTCGGCCCAGTGCACCAGCCCCTCGTAGACCGCGGCGAGCTGGTCGGCCGGGTCCCGCTCGGTGATCGCGCACGGCCAGGTGCAGGCGCGCGCGGCCTTGGAGTAGTTGCCCTCGCAGTAGCGGAAGCTCAGCTCGCGCAGGCGGATCAGCTTCGTGTCGGCGTGCCGCACGTCGGCCGCGTGGCGCAGCGCGTGCTCGAGCAGCGCGTCGGAGGTCGAGTAGCGCGGATTGGCGTCGTCCATCGCGGTGGTCGAGATCGCCAGCACGCGGGGCGGCGCGCCCGGCGGCTTCGGGTGCTCCTCGAGCAGGTGCGAGGGCTTGTGCGTGACGAGCTTCCTCGGCATCGCGGGCGGGGTCGCCACGTAGACGCCGTCGGGCCGCTCCTCGACCTCGAACACCGGCACCTGCTCCTCGTCGTAGCCCTCGGGGCCCCTGCCGGTGACGACGCTGTACTCCCACCCGTGCCACGGGCACATCACGAACTCACCGCGCAGCCGCCCGTCGCACAGCGGCCCGCCCCGGTGGTTGCAGCTGTTGCCGATCGCGCGCAGCCGCCCCTCGTGCAGGAACACCGCGATGGCGTGGCGGTCGAGCTTGACCGCGAACGGCACGCGCCCCTCGAGCTCGGCTCGGGTGCCGAGCAGGTGCCAGGTGGGCATCGGACCTTCCGGAGGTTGGGGGTCGCGACAATGGTAGCCGGCCGGAGCCGGGGCCCGGAAGGGGGAGACGGCGCGCTTGCGGGAACCGCTCCGGCTGGCGATTGATTCATCGGTAACCCGCCACAACCCATCGGATCACCAACTTCCCGCTCGCCGCGAGGGGGCCGGATGTCGGGCGCGCTTTTTCACGTCGAGTCGGCGCGAGGCGACGACGAGCGGGCGCAGCGCATGGCGGACGAGATCCGCCGCGGCCTCGCCGCGCGGCCCCGCTCCCTGCCGAGCAAGTACTTCTACGACGACCGCGGCAGCCGCCTGTTCGAGGACATCACCCGGCTGCCGGAGTACTACCTCACGCGCACCGAGGAGGCGCTCCTCGCCGCCATCGCGGGCGACGTGATCGCGCGGGTGCGGCCCACCGAGCTGGTGGAGCTGGGCTCCGGCGCCGGCCGGAAGATCCGGCTGCTGCTCGGTGCCATGGCGAGGGCCGGCCTGCTGGAGCGCTGCGTGATGCTGGACATCAACGAGCGGTTCCTCTCCGAGTCCACCCACGCGCTGGCCCGCGACTTCCCCGGCCTGGCGGTGCACGGCGTGGTGGGCGACTTCCTGGGAGACCTCGAGATGCTGGGCGACGGCGGCCGCCGGCTCGCCGCCTTCTTCGCCAGCACCGTCGGCAACATCCACCCGCGCGAAGTGCCGCCGTTCCTCTCGCGCGTGGCCGGGCAGCTCGCGCCCGGCGACGCGTTCCTGGTGGGCGTGGACCTGGTCAAGGACGTGGCGCGGCTCGAGGCCGCGTACAACGACGCCGCCGGCGTCACAGCGGAGTTCAACCGCAACATCCTGCGGGTGATGAACGAGCGGCTGGGCGCGGACTTCGATCCCGACGCGTTCGGCCACGTCGCGTTCTTCGACCGCGGCAGCTCCTGGATCGAGATGCGGCTGCGGTCGCTCAAGCTCCAGAGGGTGCGGATCCCGGCGGCCCGACTCGACCTCGCCTTCGAGGCCGGCGAGGAGATCCGCACCGAGATCAGCTGCAAGTACACGCGGGAGTCGTTCACGGCCCTGCTGCCGGGCACGGGCCTGGCGCTGGACCGCTGGTACACGGACCCGGAGAACCTGTTCGCGCTCGCCCTGCTCGGGCGCGGGCGCGGCGACGGCGGAACGCCGCGATGAGCACATTCCCCGCCGATCTCCGCGACCGGCTCGAGGCCGCGTGGGAGCGGTCCGATCTCCTCCTCGGCCTGCTCACCAGGGACGCGTGGCTCGAGCGCCCGATCGCGCTCCGCCAGCCGTGCATCTTCTACCTCGGCCACCTGCCCGCGTTCGCGTGGAACCAGGTGTGGCGCGGCGTGCTGGGCCGGCCGTCGTTCAACGCCGAATTCGACAGGCTGTTCGAGCGCGGCATCGACCCGGTGGGCGACTACGCGCCGACCAGCGTGGACTGGCCGTCCGAGTCCGAGGTGCTGGCCTACCGCGACCGGGTGCGCGAGGCGCTGCGCGGCTCGTTCGACGACGTGCGCGCGCTCGAAGGGAAGGATCCGCTCGCCGACCGCGGCCGGATCTGGCAGCTGGCGATCGAGCACGAGCTGATGCACCACGAGACGCTGCTCTACATGTTCCAGCAGCTCGAGGACCGGTACAAGCAGCGGCCCGGGTGGCTGCCGCCGCTGGTGACGCGCGGCGCCGCGGCGCCGGGCTCCGCGAAGATCCCCGGCGCCCGGGTCACGCTCGGCGCGTCGTTCGAGCGGGCGCCCTTCGGCTGGGACAACGAGTTCCCGGAGCGCGAGGTCGAGGTCGAAGCCTTCACGATGGACGCGACGCCGGTCCGGAACTCGGAGTACCTCGCGTTCATGGAGGCGGGCGGCTACGGGAAGCGGTCGCTGTGGGGGGAGGAGGCGTGGGCGTGGAAGGAGAAGGCCGGCGTGAGTCACCCGACCTTCTGGACCCGCGGCGGCAAGGGCTGGAGCTGCAGGACGATGTTCGGCGCGGTGCCGCTCGAGGAGGCGCGCGACTGGCCCGCGTACGTGAGCTGGGCCGAGGCGCGCGCGTACGCGAAGTGGAAGGGGATGGACCTGCCGACCGAAGCCGAGTTCCACCGCGCGGCGTTCGGCACGCCGTCGGGGGGGGGCGCGGTGCGCGAGCATCCGTGGGGCGACGGGGCCGCGTGCCCGGACCACGGCAGCTTGGACTTCCGAGACTGGGCCCCGACGCCGGTCGGCTCGCATCCCGCCGGCGCGAGCGCGTTCGGCGTGCACGAGCTGGTGGGCAACGGCTGGGAGTGGACCTCCAGCGTGTTCGAGCCGTACCCGGGCTTCACGGCGTACGCGCGCACCTATCCCGGCTATTCGGCCGATTTCTTCGACGGCAGGCACTACTCGATGCTCGGCGCGTCGTGGGCGACCGACGGCGCGCTGGTGCGGCGCAGCTTCCGCAACTGGTTCCAGCCGCACTATCCGTACGTGTTCGCGAAGTTCCGGTGTGTCGCCCGGGCCTGAGGCCGTCGTCGCCAGCTGCCGCGGGGCCTCGGTCGGCTTCGCGGACGGCCGCTACGCGCTGCGGGACCTCACGCTGGACGTCGCGCGCGGCGAGACCCTGGTGCTGCTGGGCAGGAGCGGATCCGGCAAGACCACGACG
>DASPTN010000123.1:0-20888 GCA_035623395.1 Gemmatimonadales bacterium
TTCTTCTCCTGGTTCAGGAACGCCTGGCGGATGTACTTCTTGGTCTTGCGGATGCTCGGCGCGTCGTGCACCGACGTGCGGACCGCGAACGAGCAGCCCGGCTGCAGCGCCAGCGCCTCGGTCATCGTGATCGGGTAGCCGTGGTTCTTGACGTCACGCCCGTCCGGCGACGTCGAGGTGACCATGCCCATCAGCGTCGTGGGCGCCAGCTGGCCGCCGGTCATCCCGTAGATCGCGTTGTTGAGGAAGATCAGCACCGTCGGGTCGCCGCGCGCCGCCGCGTGGAACGTCTCGCCGATCCCGATCCCGGCCAGGTCCCCGTCGCCCTGCAGCGTGAACACCCGCAGCTCCGGGTGCTGGCACTCGATGCCCCAGGCCACCGAGGTGGCGCGGCCGTGCGCCGCCTGCTGCCAGTCGATGTCGATGTACCGGTACGCGAACACCGTGCAGCCCACGGAGGCCACGCCCACCGCGACCTCCTGGATGCCCAGGTCGTGGATCACCTCCGCCAGCAGCTCGTGCACCGTGCCCTCGTCGCAGCCCGGGCAGTAGTGCATGTCGCCGATCCGCAGCGGGTCCTTGCCGAAGTGCAGGTGCTTGCGGACGTTGTCGACCGTCACCGCGCCGTCGGGACAGACCACGGCGCAGTTGCCGCACGCCGAGCACTTGACCAGCCCGCCCTCGACCAGCCGGGTGGGCTTCACGCCGCGGTGGTTGAACGTGTCGGCGTACTCGATGATGTCCTCGGGGCACGCGGCGATGCACACACCGCACCCCTTGCAGACCTGGAAGTCGAACTCCACCCGGGGCAGCACCGCGCCTTCCGTGGCCGTGCCGGTCATCGGGCACCTCCCTTCGGGAACTCGCGTTGCAGCACCTCGGCGATCTCGTCCGGCGTCGGGATGACGCCGCCCTGCCGGCCGTAGAACTTCACCGGGTCGATCCGGCCGAGCTCGAACAGCGTGCCCTTCACGTCCTCCACCATCTGCCCGGCGTTCATCTCCACCACCAGCCACCTGCGCGGCCGCCCGACCAGCGGCCGGAACCCGTCCACCGGGAACGGGAACAGCGAGATCGGCCGCACCAGCCCGACCTTACGGCCCGCGCCCCGCAGCTCGTCCACCGCCGTCTTCGCGATGCGCCCCGCCAGGCCGAACGCCACGATGATCACCTCGGCGTCGTCGGCCTGGTACTCCTCCCAGCGCTGCTCCCGCTGCGCGATCTGCGCGTAGCGGGCGTGCAGCATCCGGTTGTGCGCCTCCAGCTCCGGCGGCTCGATGATGATGCTGTTGACCAGGTTCGCCTTGCGGCCGCCCTTGCGGCCCGTGGTGGCCCAGGTCTTCGGCGGCAGCCCGCTCTCGTCGAACGTCGAGAAGGTCAGGTTCTCCCACATCTGCCCCAGCGTGCCGTCGAGGCAGAGCAGCGTCGGCGTCCGGTACAGGTCGGCCAGCCGGACGCACAGCATCGTGAGGTCGGCGCACTCCTGCACGGTGGCCGGCGCCATCACCGGCATCCGGTACCCGCCGTGGCCCCCGCCCTTTACCGACTGCCAGTAGTCCTCCTGCGAGCCGTACACCGTGCCGAGCCCCGGACCGCCGCGCATGACGTTGACGATGAAGCACGGCAGCTCGGCGCCGGCGATGTAGGAGATCCCCTCCTGCTTGAGGCTCACGCCCGGGCTCGACGACGAGGTCATGCAGCGCAGCCCCGCCCCCGCCGCCCCGTAGACCATGTTGATGGCGGAGATCTCCGAGTTGGCCTGGGTGTACGTCTTGCCCAGCTTCGGCAGCCGCTCCGCCATGTACTCCGGTATGTCGGTCTGCGGCGTGATCGGATAGGCGAAATAGGCGTCGATGCCGCTGCGGATCGCCGCCTCGGCGATCGCCTCGCAGCCCTTGAGCAGCACCTCGCCCTCGGCGCCGCGCTCGGCCGCCGCGCGCCGTCCCGCCTCGAGCACCCCGGCTTCCGCCGTCATGTCGAGCTCCTCGCAATAGCGTCCCTGAGATCGCGGACCCACTCGAGCGAGCGTCCGCACTCCTCGCAGCTCACCGCCACGTGCGGGCAGGGCACCCCGTCGGCCTGGCATTCCGCGCACCGCGGCTCCGCGAGCAGCCCGAGCAGCTCGTCGAACTGGCGAAAGAAGATCGTCTGCGCCTCGACCGGCAGCGCGGCCCTGAGCTCGCGCACCAGCCGCTCCTCCCGGACGAGCGCCGCCGTGCTCGTGGCGTTCCGGTCCGGACCCAGTTCAGGCGACACGTCCGCTCCTGGTCGCGTGCGACGCCAAGGAGTGGCAAAAAGCGGACCAATCCCGTCGCCGTTCCTATGACAGGCAAACGGGAGCGCGACGGTCGGTGATGCGGCCGACTACGAGCGGGAGAGCTTCGCGGCGCGCAGCACGGCCTCACGCACCGTTTCGAGGTCGGTGGGCTTCTCCAGCATGCGCCAGGGCTCGAGGTGCTCGGCCGTCTGCAGCTCGAGGAGCGCGGTGATGTCGCCCGAGACGACGACAATCCGGCTCGCCAGCTCGGGGCGCTCTTGCCGGGCGGCCTGGACGACCTCCCAGCCGTTCACCACCGGCATCTTGAGATCGAGGAGGATGGCGTCCCAATCCTGGCGGCGGATCAGGTCGAGCGCCTCGCCGCCGTCGCGGGCCGTGGTGACGCGCGCGCCGAGGCGGGTGAAGTAGCGCGCCCAGGCGTTCCGCACGGCGTCCTCGTCGTCGGCCACGAGGAGGCGCAGGTCGGTCGCACCGTTGTCGCCGCCCGTCCGGGCCGGCGGCGGCGCGACCTGCGCCGGCGCTTCGCTCCCGTCGCCCCGGGGCGCCGCGGGCGCGGCCGGCAGGCGCAGCTCGAACCGGGCGCCGCCCATGCGCCCCTCGGCCAGGGACAACGTGCCCGAGTGGGCGATGGCGATCTGGGCCGCGACCGACAGGCCGAGCCCCAATCCGCCGTCGGTGCCCTCGCCGACGAAGAAGGGGTCGAAGATCCGGTTGCGGATGTCCGCCGGGATGCCCGGTCCCGAGTCCTCGACCGCGACGAGCACGGTGTCCGTCTCGGCGCGGGTCTCCACGACGACCGCGCGCCGGCTCGAGGCGCCGGCGGCGCGCAGCGCGTTGGCGAGGAGATTGACGAGCACCTGCCCGATCTGGCCGCGGTCCACCCGCGCGGCCGGCAGCCGCGGCTCCAGCCGCGTCTCGAGCGCCACGCGCTCGGCCCGGAATTCGTCGCCCAGCAGTGCGACGGTGTCGGTGACGACGGCGTTGAGGTCGGACGGCCGGCGCTCGGCCGGCCGGGCCCGCACGAAGCTCAGGAGTCCGGCCACCACGCGGCCGGCGCGGCGGGCGTGCTCCTGGATCAGGCGCATCGACTCGCGGGTCTCCTCGGGAGAGGAAGCCTGCAGCGCCTGGCTGGAGCGGGCGAGCACGACCTGCAGCGGGTTGTTCAGCTCGTGAGCCATCCCGGCGGCCAGCTCGCCCACGGCGCGCAGCCGGTCGTGCTGGCGCAGCCGCGCCTCGAGGGCGCCGGTCATCTGGTTCACGTCCCGCGCCAGCTCGCCGATCTCGTCGTCGGAGGTGACGGCGGCGCGGTGCGCGAGGTCGCCCGCCGCGATGATGCGCACGTCGTCGTGGAGGCGCGCCATCGGGCGGACGAACCGCTCGCGCATGAGGACCACGCTGGCCACGAGGAGCGCCAGGGCGAACGCGACCGACGCGGCGATCACCACGCGGGCGCGGTCCGCGGCGGCCACCGCGCGCTCCTGGCTGGCCTGCGCCTCCTCGACGCTGGCCGCGACCAGCTCCGACATCAGGGACGCCACGCGCTTCCGGTCGGCGCTCGCCGCCGCCAGGAGGGCGAGCGCGCGCTGCCCGCGTCCCGCGGCCTGCTCGACCAGCGCCTGCGCGATGGCGGTATCCGCCGCGCCCACCAGCGAATCGGCCCGGTCGAGCCGCTGGCCGAACCGCACCGGCACGTCGGCCACGAGGCGCGGATCCCGCTCCGCAGCCAGGCGGGAGCGGATCGCCCCGAGCTCGGCGAGGGCGGCCGGGTTGCCGGACCCGACCCAGCGATAGGCCGCGGCCAGCGCGTCGCGCAGGTCGCGCTCCTCGGCGGTGGCGGCGGAGTACAGCGGGAGGATCGGCGCGGTCGCCTGCCGCACCAGCTGCGCGTGCGGCGCCAGCGCGATCACGGAGACGACCGCCAGCGCGGACAGCGACGCGAACGCGAGGGAGGCGATGATCCAGGCCCAGCCGCGGATCGTGGGCCGTTTCACCTGCGGGCATTCCCGGTCGGCGGGACCGGCGAAACGCGGGTGCGCAACCCGCCCAGTCGGAGTATCATCAAGCCGGCTTCAATGTACCGCCGGGCCTCCGGCTTCGTAACCGACCACCCCATTCTCCCCGGTGACGTCATGACGAGATCAGTGTGGTTCGCCTTCATCGCCGTCGCGGCGGCGGCGGCCGTCGCGCGCGCCCAGCAGCCCGCCTTCGCGCCGGGAGCGTCCGTCCCGGTCCGGCCCGGCGTTCCGGACACCTCGCCGTTCCGGCCGCTGGCGCTGCCCGACCCCGACGCGTTCCGCACCGGCGCCGGCACGCCCGGCCCGCTGTACTGGCAGCAGCGCGCCGACTACACCATCCGCGCGACGCTCGACACCGGCACCCTGAGCGTGCGCGGCGAGGAGACGATCCGCTACACCAACAACTCGCCGGACACGCTGCGCTACCTGTGGATCCAGCTCGACCAGAACATCCAGTCGCCCACCAGCAAGTTCGCCCCGCTCACCGAGGCGATGGCCGCCGGCTTCGGCATCCGCGGCGACACCGGCTACGTGGGCGGCTACACGCTGGAGCGGGTGAACGCGCTGCGCGCCGCCCGTCCCGGCGCCAGGCCGACGGCGACCGCGCTCACCTGGCACGTCAACGCGACGATGATGCGGGTGGACCTCGACCGGCCGCTCGCGCCGAAGGCCGCCGCGCAGCTCGACATCGCGTGGCACTACGTGGTGCCGCGCCAGCAGGGCCGGACCGGCCGCGAGCACTTCCCCGAGGGCTGGCTGTACGAGATCGCGCAGTGGTATCCGCGGATGGCCGTCTACGACGACGTGCGAGGCTGGAACACCAACCAGTACCTCGGCAACGGCGAGTTCTACCTGGAGTACGGGGACATCGACTTCAGCATCACCGCGCCGGCCAACTACACGGTGACCGGCACCGGCGTCCTCCAGAACGCCGCCGAGGTGCTGACGGCCCGCCAGCGCGAGCGGCTGGCCGCGGCGGTCCGGTCGGACACCACGATCCACGTCATCGCGCCGGACGAGGTGGGCAGGCCCGAGCTGCTGCCTCCCGGCACCGGGGCCACCCGCACCTGGCACTTCGCCGCCAAGAACGTGCGCGACGTCGCGTGGGCGGCCGCGCCGAACTTCATCTGGGACGCGTCGGGCTGGGAGGGCGTGCTGATCCAGGCGCTCTATCCGCCGGCCGGCCTGCCGCTGTGGTCGCAGGCCGCCGACATGGGCCGCCACACGATCATGCATCACTCGCGCTGGTACCGGTACCCGTATCCGACCGCCATCAACGTGAACGGGCCGGTGGGCGGCATGGAGTACCCCATGATCGTGTTCTGCTCGGAGCGGCACGACGAGCACGGTCTCTACTTCGTCACGACCCACGAGCTGGGCCACCAGTGGTTCCCGATGATCGTGGGGAGCAACGAGCGGCTGTACGGCTGGCAGGACGAAGGTTTCAACACCTTCATCGACTACTTCTCGTTCCACGACCGCTATCCGAACGACACGGCCACGGTCGACGGTCCGGAGATGGGCCGCACCTCCGGCTGGTGGGTGAGCCTGGTGACGCACTACACCGGCCGCGAGGCGCCCATCATGGAGCCGCAGGACCGCAACCCGCCGTTCCTGAGCAGCGTCCTCCACTACCCCAAGACGGCCCTCGGCCTGCACCTGCTCCGCACCGAGCTGGTGGACTCGACGCTGTTCGACGCGGCGTTCCGGGAATACGCGCGGCGCTGGGCGTTCAAGCACCCGACGCCGGCCGACTTCTTCCGCACCATGAACGACGCGCTGGGCGAGGACCTGTCCTGGTTCTGGCGGAGCTGGTTCTACCGCAGCGACCACCTGGACCAGGCGGTGGACTCGGTCACGCAGCGGGACACGGCGGGCGCGTCGATCGCGCGGATGTACTTCTCCAACAAGGCCGAGATGGTCTGGCCGCTGGACCTCGAGGTGGACCTCGCCAACGGCGCGGTCGAGCACGTGAAGCTCCCGGTGGAGGCGTGGTACCGGGGCTCGCCTTACATCTATGTGCACCGCTGGCCGGCGAAGGTCGTCAAGGTGGTCATCGATCCGCGCGGCGTGTACCCCGACGTGAACCGCGCGAACAACACCTGGACCGCCGGTCAGTGAGGCGGCAGGAAGGGTGACGTAGCGGCGGCAACGCCCCGGAACCCCGGACGGCGAACGCCAAGGGGCCGGCCTCGTCGAGGCCGGCCCCTTGGCGCGTCGCACCCGGGCGCCGCGGACCCGCCCGGCCCTCACCTGCCCAGGAGAGCCCCCCGCACCGTGGTCGGAGCGTTGAACCCCGGGTGGCCGGGCGGCGCACCCACGCTGGTGCACGGGCTCGGGAACACGCACGACAGCCGCGCGCCGAACACCAGGTTGTTGCGGAAGTCGAGGCTGACGGTCTGGCTCGTCGGCGCCGTCGTGCCCTGGAGGCGCGGCATCGTCACGTTGACGAGCTGTCCGCCGAAGAAGCAGATGTTCTCGGTGCCCCCCTCGTAGGGGCCCGATGTCAGCGTCGTGCTGCCGAAGCAGAGCGAGTTCTGCGTGATCTGGATCTGCCCGCCGTTCGCCTCCCAGTAGGTGCCGGTGGACTGCTGCGCCTCCCCGCCCCCGGCGCCGGTCTTGTCCCCGGAATTGCCGAAGCTCGTGGTGTTGATCGTGGTCAGGGGCAGCGTGGTCGCGAGGGTCGCCGCCAGCACCAGGCCCTTCCAGGTCGAGTCGGCGGGGTTGTACCACAGGACGCCCAGCCAGCTCAGCGTGTCGTTCGGCGTCACGTTCTTGTTCTGGATGAACAGCTGGACGCCCACGACGGTCCATCCCGACGCGAACGCCGCGGCCCGCGCGACGCCGGATCCGGACGGCGGCCGGTAGTCGGGATTCGGCACGACCACCGTCGTCGAGTCGCCGGCGAAGATGTCCGGGGCCAGCGGTGAGAGATCGTAGCCCAGGGCGTCGAGCGAGTGGTTGCGCTGGACGAACGCGATGGCCGAGTCCCGCTCGCCGGGGAGCCAGGGCCGCCGCACCGTGACGAACTGCGCCGCCGCGCCCAGGATCGTGAGGCTGTCCACGATGCGCGCCGGGCTGCCGGCCGCGCCGGCCGCCGTGATCGTGATCGTGTCCACGTACGTCCCCGGCGCCAGCGCGACCGGATCGACCACCCAGCGCACCGGCGCCGAGCCCGTCCCGCCCGCCGTCACGATGGTGAGCCAGCGACCTCCTCCGTGCGCCGCCGTCCAGCGGGCGGCCGCCGAGCCCGCGCCGGTGAGCGCGACCACGGCGGAATCCGGCGTCACCGCGGCGCTGTCCTGACCGAGGGCGAGGCTGCGGCTCCCCGTCGCCGTGACCGTGAGCTGCGGCGTCGTGACGTCGGCGCATGCGGCCACGAGCACCGCCAGGCAGGCCGCGGCCGGGACGACGGCGCGCCGCATCACGCTCTCCCCCGGCGGGCGCGGGCCGCCCGAAGCCGAGCGACCACCGCCGCCGGTCCGGTGCACGGCGACGGGAACACGCACACGATGCGCGCGCCGGTGATCACGGCCGTGCGGAAGTCGAAATTGACCGTCTGCGTCGTGGGGGCCGTCGCGCCCGTGAGGCGGGGCATCGTGAGGTTGACCAGGCGCCCTCCGAAGCTGCAGGTGCGGCTGGTGCCGCCCTTCCAGACTCCCGACGTGAGGGTGACCTTCGCGCTGCAGCGGTTGTTGCTCGAGATCTGGACCTGGCCCCCGTTCGCCTCCCAGTACGTTCCCGTGGACTGCTGCGACTCGCCGCCGCCGGAACCGGACGTGCCCCCGGAGGCGTCGAAGGCCGACGTCGACACGGTGGTGAGCGCGATCGTCGTCGCCTTGGTGGCGGCGATCGTCCAGCCCTTCCAGGTCGAGTCCGCCGGGTTCCACCACATCACGCCGAGCCAGCTCAGCGTGTCCCACGGCGTGTTGGCGTGGTCCTGGATCGAGATCGAGATGCCGACGGCTCCCCAGCCCGCGCTGAACTGCACCACCCGCGGCGGGCCTCCGGAGCGCGGGGCCTGGTAGAGCGGGTTGGGCACCACCACCGTCACCGAGTCAGGGTCGAACAGCTGCGGCGCCAGGTCCGCGAGGTCCCCGAGGTAGGGAAGCGACGTGTGGTTGCGGGCCGCGGCCGCGACGGCGGAATCCCGCTCGCCGGGCAGCCACGCCCGGCGCACGGCGATGAGCTGCGCCGGCGCCCCGCGCACGGTGAGACTGTCCACCAGCCGCGCGGGGCTGCCCGCCGCCCCGGCCGCGCTGACGGTGATCGTGTCGACGTAGGTCCCGGGCGCCAGGTAGATCGGATCCACCACCCAGCGCAGCACCGCCGAGCCCGTGCCGCCGGGCGTCACGATGGTCAGCCAGGTGCCCGACCCGTGCGCCGCCGTCCAGGGCGCCGTCGCCGAACCCGCGCCGGTGAGCGCGACCGCGGCGGAATCCGGGGTCACCGCGATGCTGTCCTGGCTGATGCCCAGGCTGCGGCTCGCCGGCAGCACCGTGAGCGTGAGCTTGGGCGACGCGACGTCCGAGCACGCCACGGCCAGAAGCAGGCCGGCGACGATCGTCAGCTGTCGTGGAAGCATGAGTCGCAGTCTCCGGCGCGCGCGTGCGCGCCTCTGGGCGTTTTCCGCGCCGCGCCAATATTATAGGAGCGGCGGACCGGAGCCAGATGGCGGAGGTCGCGGCCGCCCCCCCTGGACCCCACGGGAACGCCATGACACGTGTGATCGCCGGCACGGCCGCCCTCCTTCTCGCCGCCGGGGCGGCGCGCGCCCAGCCGGCCGCGACCCCCGCCCCGGCCGCCGACCTCATCGTCACCGCGCGCCGCATCTACACGGTGGACCCCGACCGGCCGACGGTGGAGGCCGTGGCGGTCCGCGGCGGCCTCATCGCCTTCGCCGGGAGCGAGCGCGAGGCCATGGCGCTCGGCGGGCCGCGGACACGGATGCTGCGGCTCGGCGAGGCGACCGTGATCCCCGGCATCGTGGACGCCCACGCCCACCTCCTCGGCATCGGCCTGGCGCTGCGCAACGTGGACCTCACCGGCGCGCGGAGCTACGACGAGGTGGTCGAGCGGGTGGCGGCGCGTGCCCGGTCGACGCGCCCGGGCGAGTGGATCCGCGGGCGCGGCTGGGACCAGAACGCCTGGCCGGACCGCCGCTTCCCGACCGAGGCCGCCCTGAGCCGGGCGGTGTCCGACCATCCGGTCGTGCTCACGCGCGTCGACGGCCACGCGGTGCTGGTCAACGCCCGCGCCCTCGAGATCGCCGGCATCACCGCGGCCACGCCCGACCCGCCGGGCGGCCGCATCATCCGGAACCCCGACGGCTCGCCGACGGGCGTCCTTGTCGACGTCGCCCGGAGCCTGGTCGACCGCGTCGTCCCGCCGCCCTCGCAAGAGGAGACCCGGGCGGCGGTGCTGGCGGCGGTGGCCGAGCTGAACCGATGGGGCGTGGTGGGCATTCACGACGCGGGGGTCGAGGCGCCCACCATCGACCTGTACGAGGAGCTCGCGCGCGCCGGCCAGCTCCAGCTGCGCGACTACGTGATGGTCTCGGGCGACAGCGGGGCGACGGTGCTGCGCTACCTGCGGCGCGGACCGCAGAGCGCGCTGGACGACGGGCGCCTGTGGATCCGGGCGATCAAGCTCTACGCCGACGGCGCGCTGGGCTCCCGCGGCGCGGCGCTGCTGGAGGACTACAGCGACGAGCCGGGGAACCGGGGCCTGATCATCACCCCGGGCGACTCGATCGAGCGCGTCGCCGTGGCCGCGCTGCGCTCCGGCTTCCAGGTGTGCGTGCACGCCATCGGCGATCGCGCGAACCGGATGGTGCTCGACGCGTACCAGGCCGCGCTCGACTCGGTGCCCACGGCCGACCACCGCTTCCGCATCGAGCACGCCCAGATCCTCTCGCCGCAGGACATCCCGCGGTTCGCGGCGCTCGGCGTCATTCCCTCGATGCAGACCAGCCACCAGACCAGCGACATGGCCTGGGCGCCGAGCCGGCTCGGGTGGGGCCGCCTCCTGGGGGCGTACGCGTGGCGCTCGCTGCTCAACACCGGGGTGGTGATCCCCAACGGCACCGACGCGCCGGTGGAGGCCGTGAACCCGATGATCCGGTTCCACGCCGCCGTCACGCGGCAGGACGCGGACGGATGGCCCGCGGGCGGCTGGTTCCCCGTCGAGCGGATGAGCCGCGAGGAGGCCCTCGAGAGCATGACCGTCTGGCCCGCCTACGCGGCCTTCATGGAGCACGTGGCCGGGTCGCTGACGCCCGGGAAGTACGCCGACTTCACGGTGCTCGATCAGGACATCATGACGGTGGCGCCCGAACGGATCCTCGACACCCGGGTGGTGATGACCGTCCTGGGCGGCGTCCCGGTCTACCAGAGGAGCGCGCCATGACGGACACGCTGGAAGCCTTCCGGCACTTCCGGGAGAAGATGAACGCGGCGATCCTCGCCGCCGACAACCTGGCCATCAACCGGTTCTTCGCGCTGGACGCGCGGGCCTACGAGCCCGGGGCCCTGCCCGCCAAGACCAAGGAGCTGCTGGGCCTGGTGGCTTCGCTGGTGCTGCGCTGCGACGACTGCGTCACCTACCACGTCGTGCGCTGCCGCGAGGAGGGCGTGACCGATCCGGAGTTCTACGACGCCTTCGCCGTCGCCCTGATCGTCGGGGGATCGATCGTCGTCCCCCACCTGCGGCGCGCGGTCGCCCGGCTCGAGGAGCTGCCGGCCCGATGAGCGCGCGCGCGATCCTCCCGGCGCTGCTGGCCGCGCTCGCCGTCTCCGCCCCGCTCACCGCCCAGGGCCCGGCCGCGCCGCCGCCGCTGGCGCTGGTGGGCGCCACGCTGGTGGACGGCACCGGCGCGCCGCCGGTGCCGGGCGCGGTCGTGCTCGTGCGCGGCGGGCGCATCGCCTGCGCCGGGCCGCGGGGCGCCTGCCGCATTCCGGCCGGCGTGCGGCGGCTCGACCTGGCCGGCGCGTGGATCATCCCCGGCCTCGTCGACGCGCACGTGCACTTCGCCCAGACCGGCTGGGTGGACGGACGGCCGGACGCGCTGGACCTGCGTTCGCGCTACCCGTACGAGCGCGTCGTGGCCGACCTTGAGGCGCGGCCGGAGCGGTTCCTGCGCGCCTACGTGTGCGCGGGCGTCACCGGGGTGTTCGACGTCGGCGGGTATCCGTGGACCTGGGCGCTGCGCGAGCGGGCCGAGCGCGACACGCTCGCGCCGCACGTCGCGGCCGCCGGGCCGCTGCTCAGCACGGTGCCCCATCCCCGGATCAACCTCGGCGACGAGCAGCAGATCGAGTACGTCCCGGACGACTCCGCGGCGCGCGAGGCCGTGCGCGAGCACGTCGCCCACCGCACCGACGCGGTCAAGATCTGGTACATCGTCGGCCCGGGCGCCGACACCTCGCACCTCAAGTCCGTCGTGCACGCCATCGCGGAGGAGACGCACCGCCTCGGCGCGCGGCTCATCGTGCACGCCACCGGTCTGTGGGAGGCCAAGGACGCGCTGCGGGCCGGCGCCGACGTGCTCGTGCACAGCGTGATCGACCAGCCGGTGGACGACGAGTTCCTGGGACTGGCGCGCGAGCGGCACGCGATGTACGTGCCCACGCTCACGGTCTACGACGGCTACCGGCAGGTGCTGCTCCGGCACTTCGAGCCCCACTACCCGCTGGGATGCGTGGACTCGGCGACGCTGGCGCTGGCACGCTCGACCGACTCGCTGCCGCCCCCGACCGGCGTCACGCCCGACTTCGCCGAGCGGCAGCGGGCGAGCGCCGCGCGGGCGCTCGCGCTGGGCGAGGCCAACCTGCTCGCCGTCTTCCGCGCCGGCATCACCGTGGCGATGGGGACCGACGCGGGGAACCCGCTGACCCTGCACGGCCCCTCGGTCTACTGGGAGATGCGGGCGATGCAGGAGGCCGGCCTGTCGCCGATGGACGTGCTGGTCGCCGCGACCCGCAACGGCGCGCGGGCGATGGGCCGCGAGCGCGACCTGGGCACGGTGGAGCCGGGCAAGCTCGCCGACCTCGTGGTGCTCGGAGCCGACCCCACGGCCGACGTCCGGAACGTGGAGGCGGTGCGCTGGATCGTGCGGGACGGCGCGCTCACGACGCCGGCGCAGGCGCGGCCGTGACGCCACGGCTCCCCTGAAACGGGCGGCCGGCGCCGCCACCTGCAGGCGACGCCGGCCGTCTCCCCCGCTCGAGGGCCGTGCTAGAGCGTCACGGCGTCAGCGCGTTGAAGAACGAAGCCACGTTGAAGTTCACCGGGTCGATCTCGTAGTAGCGGTTCCGGAAGAACCGCCCGGTGGTCGGGAAGTAGGGCGGCGGCGTCTGGAACGCGCACTGGTCGTACGAATAGCCCTTCACGTAGCCGGTGCCGGCGGTGGTGCCCACGGCGCCGCGCGTGCCCTGGATGATCCCGCCGTTGATGTACAGGCAGCCGCGCCCGTCCGTCGAGCCGGCGCACGTCTCGCCCGAGGTGGGCCCGGAGTCGTAGTTCTCCACCGTGAAGGAGTTGAGGGTGAGCAGCACGCCCTGGAGGTACGTGTCCGGCGTCGCCGAGTAGTTCTTGTACGCCGAGCTCGCGCCCCACGGCTGGGGATCGTTCAGCACGTTGTCGGAGACGTAGATGTAGCCGGCCGAGAGCAGCCCGAGCATGTTGGCGGCGGGGCACTGCACCGACCCGGGCGCGATGGCGTAGTTGAGGTCGTCGCCGATGATCACGTTGTCGCTCGCGGCTACGGTGACCTTGCTGTTCACGACGCCGCTGATCACCACCCGCCCGTTGACGTAGATGACGCCCTTGGAGTTCACGTTGTACTGGCGCGCCAGCGGCCACAGGTACTGCGCCTCCGTCGTGCGGGTGGCGAGCGTGGTGTCCACCGCGCGCGAGGCCGGCCGGGCCAGCGCCGCGATCACCGAAGGGTCCGGCGTCGTGGTGAAGCGCACCCAGTAGCCGTACTTGTCGGCGGCCTTGAAGCGGTTGATGTACCGGGTGCCGCCGGAGACGATCGAGTCGATGTTGAGGTGGTCGTCGCCGCCCAGGTAGCAGCGGGAGGTGGCACGCTGCAGCGAGTAGGTCCCCGCGTTGCCGCGGTTGGTCGAGTTGTTGGTCGCCGACTCCGCCGTGCCCCCGCCGGCCGAGTTCCCCGGGATCGGGTAGGTGGGCGACGGCGTGTAGTGGTCGTAGGCCGTGTAGAACGTGGTGTCGGTGACGCCGGCGGCGGTGCGCACGTGGAAGTCGCCGCAGTTCAGCCCCTGGTTCGCCGACGAGGGATCGGAGGCGGTGGCGTACCCGAGGGCCGCCGCCACGCTGCTGGTGTCGATGTAGACGCGGAAGAACCCCTCGTTCGGCCCGGTCACCCGGCCGTCGCCGTCGAGGTCGAGCGCCAGGAACTCGATCCGGAGCCGCGACTGCGTGGACGACCCGCCGCTGGGGGCGGTGAAGTTCATCCCGCCCTGGGTGGCGTAGGTGGCCAGCTTGCTCAGCTGGGCGATGGTGGGCAGCGGGATGACCTGCCCGTGCTGCGTGTAGCCCTGGTCAAAGGTGCCGTAGCTCGTGCCGGTGATGGTCCCGGACACGTCCACCGTACTGTGGAAGTGGACGCCGCTGCTGTAGATGCACATGTTGTCGTTGGTGTGCATCGGGCCGAAGATCTGGTCATCGTTGCCGAAGCAGATGCCCGAGCCTTCGCTGTTGGTGTAGTAGGCGTAGCGGGCGAAGGACTCCTGCGCCAGCTCGCCGCGCCGCACCACCACCGCGCCCGACTGGTCGCTGATCACCGACACCACGCTCCCGAAGATGCCGTACTGCCCGGTCGTGTTGCCGGTGGGGCCGAAGTAGATACTGCGCGTGATCCCCGGGATCGCGTTGCCGCTGGCGTCGAGCACCGGCTGCGAGCTCTGGTAGGTCGCGTACCCGCTGTCGGGGAACAGCGCCGCGTTGCCGTTCAGCGCCGAGCGGCCCAGCTCGATGCCGCCGTCGGCCGCGTTCCGCAGGTCGTCCTCGCGCTCGTGCCCCTTGGCGAGGATGTACGAGCTGCTGGTCAGGAAGATCGCGCCGGCGGCCAGCGCGGCCACGGCGACCGTGATCAGCATGACCAGGACCAGGGCCATGCCTCGCTCGTGGGGGTTGGACGTCGTCCGCATGGGTTGCCTCTCCACGTTAGGGAATGACCACGGTGTTCGACGTCGACGGGCTGGACTCCGTCGGGGTGCAGTCGAGCGCCGCGATCTGATAGACGTAGCTGCTGTCGGCCAGCACGGTCGGATCCGTGTAGGTGTACGTCGGGTGGCCGGCCGGAACCGACCTGAGCGCGTCGGCGAACGAGCCGGCCGCGGTGCGCCGGTAGATCACGTACTGCTGCACGTCCTTCTGGCCGGACGTCTCGTCCGTGGCCGCCGTCCAGGACAGGGTGATCTTGGGCGTCACTGTGTCGCCGTTCCACGCGCCGGTCACGGTCTGGCCGAAGATCGGCGGGTCGCCGCAGGACAGCTGCTTGGCGAGCCCCGCGTTGGGGATCGCGATCGTGGTGATCAGCTGCCGTTGCACCAGCTGCGTGCCCGTCATGCCGTTGGTGGTGTAGGCGTACACCTGCACCGCCCGGATCGAGTCGATCTTCGACGCCAGGCCGGTGTCGGCCGTCGACCCGTGGACCGGCACGCTGTGCCGCAGCGGGAGCGTCGCGCCCGCCACGACGGACAGGTTCCCCAGCGTGTCGGAGATCTGCCAGCTGAAGAACGGCTGGCCCGGGTACGGCAGGAGGTTCCGCGCCACCACGTCGGGGGCGTTGTTGTTCACCTGCCGCAGCAGCAGGTACTCGCCCGTGCCCGGCGAGGTCGAGTCCGGCGTGAACCAGTACAGGACCGTCTCGGCCGGCGACAGCTCGCCGCCGGTGGTGCGGTAGGTCGAGTCCGGGTACTGGATGCTGGTGCCCGGGATGAAGAACTTCTGCGACGTGGTCGGCGCCGCGACGGCGTTGGGGTTCGCGTCGGGGTCGTAGTTCACCGCCGTCGGCGAGCCGGCCACCAGGCTCACCAGGTCGGCGTTGAACATCACCATGTTGGACGAGATGTACACCAGCGTCGGCTGGGTCCCGGTCGTCCCCGCCCCCGCGTTCCGCAGCTCGCGGTCGAGCGTGGAGAGGGCGTAGCGGAGGTTCTGCATCGCGTCCATCCGGTCGGACGTGCCCGCCACCGCACGGCTCACGCCGCGGAAGAACATGATCGCCCCGGCCATCACCACGCCGAGCACCACCAGGCTGATCATCATCTCGATCAGCGAGAAACCGCGGGTTCGCTTCATGGGGACGCCACCACCACGGTCTTCGTGACGGTCGACTTCAGGGCCGCCGACGTCACCGTCACCGTGACCGTGTTGTAGTCGTTGGTGTAGGTCGGCAGCGGACCGCCGGTGTGCACGATGGTGGTGGTCCGCGTGTAGCCCGGGAACCCCGTGATCGACGTCTCCGTGCCGGCGAAGTTGGTCGCCAGCCCGGAGTAGTTCGTCGACGCCCGGATCTGCGAGAGGCGCGCCTGGGCCAGGTTCACCGCGATCGTGCGCGCCTCCGACTGCCGCTCGACGCGCGAGAAGTTGAAGGCGAACTGGCCCATCCCCAGGATCACCGTCGCGAGGATGGTCAGCGCCAGCATGATCTCGATGAGCGTCATGCCGCGCTCGCGGCCGCGCGGCGTCAGAACTTCTGCAGCCATGTGGACCCCGTGTACTGGTACCAGTCGGCGCGGCCCGTGGACCGGATCACCTCGATCGACCTCGCGTCCTGCGGCCGGGTGGAGTTCAACGCCGTCGTGGTGGTGATGTAGAACCCGCCGTTCTCCGAGGCGCTGCCGTCGCGGCGGAAGATGATCTCCAGCACCCCGTTCTGCTGCTTGGTGAAGCTGATCGGCGCCGGCGCGTAGCTGCGGATCGGCGCCCCGCCGATCCCGAACACCACGCCCTCGCCGAGCGGGTACGAGCGCACCCGCTCGCCGGCGTCGATGACGTTGTTGTCGTTCGCATCCTCGTGGATCTTGAGCGCGTTGTTCGCCACGTCGAACAGCACGTTGACGTTGTACTGATCGGTCACCGCCATGCGCTGCGCCCGGGCCAGCAGGCCCGTGACGGCGCGCGCCGCGCCGTTGACGCGATAGGCCGACCAGTTCAGCTTCGGGAGCGCGAAGGTCGCGACCATGCCGATCAGCACGATCACCAGGATGACCTCGACCAGCGTGAATCCCGTGCGCCACGACGACCGGTGTCGAATCACGTGAGCAGTCTCCCCAGAGTGTTGTCGCCCTTTCACCGACCCCAAGGGGCAAGCCGAGTGCCAGCCGCGTGGAATCGGACACGATGACGCTATGACGTTGAGCGGCAGCAAGTTACGGCGATCCAGCCTCCCTGGCAATCCGACCCCAGGCCACGGCTTTGCTGCAAGTGCACTGCAAGCGGTTGCACCGTGTGGCAGACCGAGCCGCCGGGCGGCCCCGGTCCGCGGCCGGTCTCCCGGGCGGCCGGCCCCGCTATACTTCCGTCCTCCCGTGAGCACGCCATGAACCGCAGGACCAGCGTCGTGGTGGACGTGTCCGGCGTGAAGGTGGGCGGCAGTCACCCGATCGTCGTGCAGTCCATGACCAACACCGACACGGCGGACGTCGAGGCGACGGCCCGCCAGGTCGCGGCGCTCGCCGCGGCGGGCTCCGAGCTGGTGCGGGTGACGGTCAACACCGAGGAGGCGGCGGCCGCCGTGCCGCGCATCGTCGAGCGCCTCCCCGCGCTCGGCGCCGCGGTGCCGGTCATCGGCGACTTCCACTACAACGGGCACCTGCTGCTGGCGAAGTACCCCGACTGCGCCCGCGCGCTCGCCAAGTACCGGATCAACCCGGGCAACGTCGGCGGCAAGCGCCGCGACGACAACTTCCGCGCCATCGTCGAGATCGCGATCCGGAACGGGAAGCCGGTGCGCATCGGGGTCAACTGGGGCTCCCTGGACCAGGCGCTGCTGACCGAGCTGATGGACGCCAACGCCTCGCTCGGGCGGCCGCGGGACGCGCGGGACGTGACGATGGACGCCATGGTCCAGTCGGCCCTGCGCTCGGCGCGGCTCGCGGAGGAGTGCGGCCTCGGCCACGACCGCATCGTCATCTCCGCCAAGGTCTCGGGCGTGCAGGACCTGGTGGACGTGTACCGCAAGCTCGCCGCCGCGTGCGACTACCCGCTGCACCTCGGGCTCACCGAGGCCGGGATGGGCGCCAAGGGCATCGTCGCGTCCACCGCGGGGCTCGCCATCCTGCTCCAGGAGGGCATCGGCGACACCATCCGCGTGTCGCTGACGCCGGCGCCCAACGGCGACCGCACCGAGGAGGTCCTGGTCGCCCAGCAGATCCTGCAGTCGCTCGGCATCCGCAGCTTCACGCCGCAGGTGACGGCCTGCCCGGGCTGCGGCCGCACCACCAGCACGTTCTTCCAGGAGATGGCCAGCGACATCCAGCGCTACCTGCGCGAGCAGATGCGCGGCTGGCGGGAGCGGTACGCGGGCGTCGAGGAGCTGCGGGTGGCGGTGATGGGTTGCGTGGTGAACGGCCCGGGCGAGTCCAAGCACGCGAACATCGGCATCTCGCTGCCGGGCAGCTTCGAGGAGCCCAAGGCGCCGGTCTACGCGGACGGGCGGCTGCTCACCACGCTCAAGGGCGACGACATCGTGCCGCAGTTCCTCCGCATCCTCGACGAGTACGTCGCGTCGCACTACGCCGGGGCGTGAGCCGCGCGCGGCGCCGCCGCCCGCCGGTCACCCCGGGCCGGGCGCGGCGCCCGGGGCCTCGCGCCGGACCGGGACCCGGAAGGCGAGCACGCCGGTGAAGGCCAGGATCGCCGCGGCGATGAGGAACGGGTAGCTCGGGCCGGCCAGCTGGAAGACCGGCGTCGCCCACATCGGGCCCACGACCCGCGCGACGCCGCCGAACGCCTGCTGCACGCCCATCGTCTGGCCCACCTCGCTCGGGTCCGTCTCGTGGGACACCAGCGCGGTGACCGCCGGGAACAGCAGCGCGGTGCCGATCGGCACCAGCGCGAGCACCAGCGCCATGAGCGGGATGCTGTGCGGCAGCGGGTAGAGCAGCATGCCGAGGGCGAGCAGCACGGTGCCGGCGCGCATCACCCGCGTCTCGCCGTAGCGGTCCACCAGCCAGCCGATGATCACCGCCCGGAGCACCACCGCCAGCAAGCCCATGTAGAGGAAGAAGTAGCCGATGGTGTGCTCGGTGACCCCGAACCGCGCCTTGAGGAACAGCGCGACCACCGCCGAGAGCGAGGCGAAGGCGCCCATCCCCACGGCGTAGATCCAGATCAGCCGGGGCTGCGGCGCCGCGGGGTGACGCACCACGCGCAGCACCGCGGTCCGGATGCCGGTCTTCGGGCCGCGCGCGTGGCTCGGCTTCGACTCCGGCAGGTAGGCCCAGGCGAACAGCACGTTGAGCGCGCACAGGCTCGCGGCGACGATGCCCGGCGCCGCGGTCCCGAGGTGACTCGCCAGCGAGCCGATCGCGGGGCCGATCATCACCCCCGCGTTGGTCGAGGCCGAGAGCCAGCCGAGGCCGCGGGCGCGCTGCGCGGGATTGGTCGCGTCGGAGACGTAGGCCTGCACGACGCCGGTCGTCCCGCCGCCGAGGCCCTGCACGATGCGCGAGGCGAACAGCAGCCAGATGCTGTTGGCGAAGCCGAAGATCAGGTAGGCGATGCCCGCGCCGGCGAGCCCGATCAGCATCACCGGCCGCCGGCCGTAGCGGTCCGACACCCGGCCCCACAGCGGCGAGCTGGCGAGCTGCGCGATCGAGAACGACGCCACCAGCGGACCCACGATCCACGCCTGGCCGCCCAGCCGCAGCGCGTAGAACGGCAGCAGCGGGAAGATCATCGCGAAGCCGAGCATGTCCACGAACGCCACGGACATCAGGATCCACAGGGCCTTCCTCACCGGCCGGCTCCCGCCCGGGCGCCCGCGCCGAGCGCCGCGGCGCTCACCGCCATCAGCACGACCCCGAAGGCCGCCGCCACCCCCACGTCGTCGAGCCGCAGGCTCGAGAGGATCTCGATCGAGATCGGCCGCGTGTCGTAGGTGTAGAGCAGGACCGAGGTGACGAAGTCCCCGAGCGCGGTGACGAACGCGAGGCTCGCCCCGGCGGCCAGCGCGGGCTTGAGGAGCGGCAGGGTCACCCGCCGCAGCCGCCGCCACGGTCCGGCGCCCAGCGACTCGGCCGCCTCCTCCAGCGAGGGATCCAGCTGCCGGTAGCCGGCCAGCAGCGCCCGGCCCGTCAGCGGCAGGCTCCGGACGAGGTAGCTGAGCGGCAGGATGGCGGCGGTGCCGACCAGGACCCACCGGCCCAGCAGCGGGCTGCGGACGCTGAACAGCGTCGCGAGCCCGATGGCCACGACGGTCCCGGGCACGGCCCACGGCAGCGCGAGCAGCGTCTCGATGGCCCGCCGCAGCGCGACGCGGCGCCGCACGGCGAGGTGCGCCGCGGCGGCCGCCAGCGCGACCGCGGCGGCGGTGGCGGCGGCGGCCATCCACAGCGAGTTCAGCAGCGGCCGCAGCCGCTCGGGCTCGGCGACCAGCGCTCCGTAGTTGCCCAGCGTCCAGGCGGGCGGGATCGCCTCGGTGGTCCAGGTGCCGGCGGGCACCAGCGAGACCACGAGCAGGGTGACGTGGGGCAGCAGCAGCACTACCGCGAGCGTCCAGCCCAGGAGCGCGGCCACGCGGCGCGCCACGGGATGGGTGATCGCCTTGAGCGGCGGCGCGCTGCCCTTCCCCACCGACACCACCAGGCGGCTCCCCTCGGTGCGCTGCACCACCCAGAAGCCGGCCAGCGCGATCAGGGCGAGGCCCACGGTCTCGAGCATGGCCGTCGGCAGGTCGCCGTTCAGCTTGGTGGCGACGATCTGCGTCGTCATCACGCGGAACGAGCCGCCGAAGATGTACGGGGCGCTGAACGAGGCGAGGGCCGTCATGAACGTGAGCAGCGCCGCGCCCCACAGCGACGGCGCGAGCAGCGGCAGGACGACGCGGCGGAAGGTGCGCCACGGCCCCGCGCCGAGGGACGCGGCCGCCTCGAGCATGGAGGCGTCGATGCGCGCCAGCCCGGCGCGCGCGAACAGGTAGAAATAGACGTACATCGAATACGCGTGCACCAGCAGGATCGCGCCGGGCCCCCGCAGCCTCCACGGCGCGTGGGCGAGCCCCAGGACCGCCTGCACGGCCCGCGACACGAAGCCGCTCTCGCCGTACAGGAACAGGAACGCGATCACCCCGACGAGCGGCGGGAGCACGGCGGGCAGCGCGACCAGGGCGCCCAGGGCGCGCCGGCCCGGGAAGTCGTACCGCTCGAAGACCAGGGCCAGCGGGACGCCGACGGCCGCCGCCAGGGCCACGCTGGCGAGCGAGATCCACAGGCTCGCCCACAGCGCCGCCCACTCGGCGCGCGAGCCGAGGAAGGCACCGAGGTCGGCGTGCGCGGCCTCGGCGCCCACCAGCACCAGCGGGTAGACGACCAGCCAGGCGAGGCCGAGCGTGAGGAGCAGCG
>DASPTN010000124.1:0-18454 GCA_035623395.1 Gemmatimonadales bacterium
TGCGCGCGGCCGCGGCCCGCGAGACGGGCCTGTTCCCCGACTACGCGCGCTTCGACGGCGCCCCGACGGCGCCTTGGGGCGGGGGCCACGACCAGTTCCGCGCCGACGCGTGGCGGGTGATCCAGAACGTCGCGGTGGACCGGTACTGGTGGGGCGGAGAGGCGGCGGCGGTCGAGGAGGCGAACCGGCTCCAGGCGTTCTTCGCGCGGCAGGGCCTGGCGACCTACGGCAACATGTACACGCTGGACGGGCGGCAGCTCGAGCCGCCCCACTCGCCCGGGCTGGTGGCGATGAACGCGGTGGCCAGCCTGATCGCCACGGGTCCGCAGCGGCTCGACTTCGTGCGCGAGCTGTGGTACGTGCAGCCCACCCGCGGCCGGTGGCGCTACTACGACGGGTGCCTCTACCTGTTCGGCCTGCTGCACCTCTCCGGCCGCTACCGGATGATCGGGCTCGAGCCGGAGCGCTGACCGGCCCGGGTCCTCCGCCTGCCGGTCCGCTGCGCGCCGGCGGGCGGACCGCCCGCCGTCAGCGCAGCTCGAGGATCTCCGCGCCGGCCAGCAGCACCGGCCCCACGCCGTGGACGTCGTTGAGCGGCGTGGGGCGCGCGTAGTAGTCGGCGATGTCGTCGCTCGTGCCGGTGCCGGCGCAGGTGCCCTCGATCTGCCCGTCGGGCCGGATGCGCGACAGCACGCCGCGCCAGCCCTTCCGCGCCACCGCCGCGTAGCCCGCCGGGAGCCAGTGCTGCGACACGCCGCGCGCGATGGCGTAGACGAACATCGCGCTGGCGGAGGTCTCGAGGTACGAGTCCGGCCGGTCGAGCAGCTGGTGCCACAGGCCGGTCGCGCCGTCCTGGGTGAGCGCCAGTGCTGCCGCCTGCCGGCGGAACAGCGCCAGCAGCGTGTCGCGCGCGCGGGCGGCCGCCGGCATCCGGTCGAGCAGCTGGGCCTGCGCCATCATCGCCCACCCGTTGGCGCGGCCCCAGAACGCGACGCCGGGGCTCGATCCCGGCCCCGCTCCGCCCGCGCTGTCCGAGTACCAGTCGTGGTACATCAGGCCGGTCCTCGGATCGTCGAGGTGGCGGTGGTAGCTGATCACCTGGCGGACCGCGTCGTCCAGCCAGCTCCGGTCGCCGGTGCGCGCCCACTGCCGGGTCAGGAACGGCACGCCCATGAACAGGTCGTCGGCCCAGATCGTGAACCGGCGCGGCCGGCTCCGCGCGAGGGTCCCGTCGGGCAGGCGCACCTGTCCTCCGCCCGGCGCCGCGTAGCGCGCCGCACGCTCGACGTACTCGCGGAAGCGGTCGTCCCGCAGGACGCCGAGCAGATCGGTCGTGACGGCGCCCTCCGCACCGTAGTCGTCCAGCTCCACCATCCCGAAGTGGTGCGCGAACGGGTAGGCCCAGCGGTCCTCGCCCTTGTACCGCGCCGCGAACCAGGCGTCGTGGTCGAAGGCGAAGGTGACGTTGCGGGCCGCGAACGCGGAGTAGCGGGCGTCGTTCGTCGCGCCGGCCAGCCGGCCCATCGCGAGGTTGAGGACCCCGTTCCAGTAGCGCCAGTCGTTGTAGGCGCTCGCGATGCGGACCGTCGCGCCGGCGGGTGCGGAGTCGGGGGAGGCGTAGTGGCGCCCGGTCGCGGAGTCCACGAAGTCGAACGTCGCGTCGCGGAGCACGCGGTCCGCCACCAGGCGGACGACGCGCTCGGTCTCGGCCCCGGTCTGGGCCCGGGCGGGCGCGGGCGCGCCCAGCGCGGCGACGAGGAGCGCGGCGGCTAGGCGGCCCACAGGTCGGCCGTGCATACGTCTCTCCCCATCAGCTTCAGGTAGTAGAACAGCTGCCCCTTGTGCTGGGCCAGGTGCGCGATCATGTGGAGGACGTGCTGGAACAGCGTCAGGGAAGGCCCGCCCCACGGCGCCGGCAGCCGCCCGGCCAGCAGCTCGGAGGCGTCGGCCTGCGCGATCGCGTCCAGGGTGAGCGTGCGGTCGGCCTCGAGGAGCCGGAGCGCCTCGGCCACGCTGCCGACCGCGGGCAGCTCGGCGGCCGTCGGCAGGTGGGTGTGCGCGCCCGCCTCGCCGTACTCGGCCAGCTCGGCCCCCCAGTCGCCGGTCACGAAGCCGTGCGCCCCCTTGCCGCAGCCGAAGCAGGCGCAGTGCATCAGCAGCTGGGCCGTGGTCATCCACCCGGTTCCGGGGGCCGCGGGCTTCCAGGCGAGATCGGCGTCGCGCACGCGCCGGAACAGCTTCTCGGTCACGGCGTAGGTCGTCCGGGCTTCGTCGAGGAGCACGTCCGTCAGGGTCGTCACGCCTGCCTCCTCCGTCTCGAAGGTCCGGCGCCGGGCTGGGCGGCTACCTGGCCGGCCGTCCCGGCGTCGCCACGTACTCGCGCTCGCGGTACTCGAACCAGTCGAAGTCGGCCGGCCGCGCCGTGCCCGCGAGGTCCTGGCACGCCATCCCGACGAACGCGCCGGTGAAGTTCGGCGCGCCGGCTTGGCTCGCCTCGTCCGACAGGATACTGGCGTCGAATTGCTCGGGCAGCCAGCGCCACGCCGCGTCCGCGCCCTCGAGACGATAGGCGAAGTGCAGGCGCGAGTAGTCCACCTCGGCCTTCAGCTCGACGCGCGTCCCCGCGGGAATCGGGATCGGCGGCGTGAGCGCGTCCGCCGCCGGTCCCTCGGGGAACGCGCTCATCACCCGCAGGTGCTTCCCGGCGCTCTCGTCGCGGCTCACGTAGAAGTAGTGGTACTTGTTCCCGCCGTAGTAGCAGATCAGGCCCGCCAGCTGCTGGTAGTGCTCGGGCTCGAACTCGAGCAGCGTGGAGGCGCCGAAGCAGTGCGCCTGCTGGCGGCGCGCCACCAGCGCCTGCGTGAACCAGCTCCCCACCGTCTCGCGTCCGAACAGCCGCAGGTGCCCCGGGCGCGCCGTGAGGCTGAACAGCTGCCCGGGAAACGGCGTGCGCAGCCACTGGAACTCGATCGGCAGCGCGGGCTCGTCGAAGTCGCGGCGCGCGGGCGGCGCGGGGAAGGGATGCGCCGGCAGCGCGGGCGCCGGCACCTCGAGCTGCGGCACGCCCTCGCCGTCGGTCGTCCGCAGCCAGCCGTCCTTCGACCAGACCATCGGCTGGATGGCGGTCTCCCGGCCGAGCGGGCTGCGGCCGCGGTTGGGCAGCGGGCGGCTCGCCAGGTACACCATGTACGTCTCGCCGGCCTGCGTCTCGACCAGGTCGGCGTGCCCCGACTTCTGGAGCGGCAGCTCCGGCCGCCGCCGCGCCGTCAGCACGTACGTGTCCGGGTGCAGCTCGTAGGGCCCGCGCAGGCTCTTCGACCGCGCCATGGTCACCGAGTGGTCCCAGAAGGTTCCGCCCTCGGCGGTGACGAGGTAGTACCAGCCGCCGCGCTTGTAGAGGTGCGGCGCCTCGGTGAACCCGATGGCCGTGCCCGCGAAGATGGCGGTCCGCTCCCCGACCAGCTTGCGCTCCGCGGGCGAGTACTCCTGCAGCACGATGCCGCCGAACCGGTTGTGACCCGGGCGCCAGTCCCACAGCATGTTCACCAGGTACTTCCGGCCGTCGTCGTCGTGGAACAGCGACGGGTCGAAGCCGCTGCTGTTGAGGAAGACCGGGTCGCTCCACTCGCCGTCGATCGTCTCGCACGTCACCAGGTAGTTGTGGAAGTCCCGCAGCGAGACGCCGGAGGCGCCCGGCACGCTGGTGCGCGCGTAGCGCTTCACGTCGGTGTAGATCAGCCAGAACTTCCCGTCCGCGCGGCTGAGGCACGGCGCCCACACGCCGCAGGAGTCCGGGTCGCCGCGCAAGTCGAGCTGGCTCGCGCGCGTGAGCGGCCGCGTCAGCAGCCGCCAGTGCACCAGGTCCCGCGAGTGGTGGATCTGCACGCCGGGGTACCACTCGAAGGTGGAGGTGGCGACGTAGTAGTCGTCGCCGACGCGGACGATGCTGGGGTCGGGGTTGAAGCCTGGCAGAATCGGGTTGCGGATCGTCGTCATGGCACGGGTCGGCCGGTGTGAGGGTGTAGGGTGTCAGGGTGTAGGGTGTAGCCAGCCGCGGCCTTCTTCACCGCGGCCGGCGCGGTCCGCGCGCCGCGGCCCGGGTCACGGCCCGCCGCCGGGGGCCGTCGGGTCGCCGCCCTTCGCGAGCGCGGCCAGCCACTCGGTCGAGCGCCGGGTCCACGGCGCCTGCTCCTCGGGCGTGGCCATGTGGTTGTGCGGCGAGTCCACCATGGACACCGCTTCCCTCGGGCCGGGGATCCGGTTGAACGTGGCCCACACGCTCGCCGGCGGGCAGGTCTCGTCGATGAACCCGATCGCCACCAGCGAGCGGGCCCGGATCCGCGGCGCGAAGTTGGCCGCGTCGAAGTACGGGGCCGTGCGCCGCACGTCGGCCCGGGACAGGTCCCAGTTCGGATAGGCCGCGGCGCGTCCGTGCGCTCCGCCCAGCGCGTCGCCGCCCGCCGGCACGTCCACCACCAGCGCGGTCACCTTCGGATCCAGGCCGGCGACCGCGAAGCTCTGCTGCCCGCCCATGCTGATGCCGGTCACCACCAGCGTGCGCCCGTCCCAGTCCGCGCGGCCCGCGAGGTACTCCGCCGCGCGGTAGTCGCCGAGGTACATCTGGAGGAACCAGCTCTCGTCGCGGCTGTTCTGGCCGATGGTCCGGTAGTTCCTGATCAGCGCCGGCAGCGCGTCGTAGAAGGCCTGCGGCATGTCGGCCGGCACGTCGTGCGGCTCCACGTTCAGCACCAGCCAGCCCTCGGCGGCGCGGTCGGTGACCCACCGCTTCTGCAGCGGGTAGGGCGGGCTCGCCCACTGGTAGATGAGCAGCGCGGGGAACGGCCCGCTCCCGGCCGGCTTGGCGAGCTGTCCCCACACGTGCCCGCCGCCGACGTTGTTCATCCGGATGGTGAACCACTCGACGCCGGGGCGGTCGCTCTCCCCGGGCGTCGCCACCGGCTCGGCGGGCACCGCCTCGAGCTGGTGGATCTTCGCGGCCCAGAACGAGTCGAAGTCCGCCGGTCGTGGCGCCGAGGGCAGGATCCGGGTGGGCGCGACCGCGGCCCCGAGCAGGACGCGGCCGACCTCGGCCTTGCTCGCGCCGCGGAACCCGGTGTCGCCGGCCGGCGGCCGCACCTCCACCAGCACCATGCCGGGCCGGGCCAGGCGGGTCTCGATCGTCGCCGTGCCCGAGGCGAGGTCGAACGAGCCGGAGCCCACCACCGTGCCGCCGTCGCGCTTGACCGCGTAGGTGAACGCGCCGGCCGGCGCGGCCTGGCCCGGCGCGGCGGCGACCGTCCAGCCCACGCGCTCGCCCACCGCGTAGGTGCCGTCCGCGCGATAGGGCGTGAAGGTGAGCTGCTGGGCCGCGGCCGCCCGCCACGCGGCGGGCAGCGCCGCCGCGAGCAGGCTCAGGGACAGGCGGAGGGAGGGTCTCATCGGTCCTCGGCGTGCGCGACGCGGCGCGGGCCGCGCGCCGCGCTCAGGGGGTGAACAGGGCGAGGTCGACCGCGTCGGCCATCATCCGGTAACCCGCCTCGTTCGGATGCAGGTGGTCGCCGGTGTCGGCCGCGGGCAGCAGCCGGCTCGGGTCGGCCGGGTCGCGCACCGCGGCGTCGAAGTCGATCACCGCGTCGTACGCGCCGCCGGTGCGGATCCACCGGTTGACCGTCTGCCGCGCCTCCTCGCGCTCGGGGCGGTCGTAGAACGAGCCGGCGAACGGCGTGATGGTGCCGCCGTAGACCTTGAGGCCGCGGGCGTGGGCGCGCTCGATGATCCGCCGGTACGCCGCGATCAGGTCCCGCGCCACGGCGGCCGCGGTGCCGGGCTCCGCGCCGCCGAGGTCGTTGACGCCCTCGAGCACGACCACCCAGCGCGCGCCGCTCGCCTCCAGCACGTCGCGCTCGAGCCGCGACGGCGCGGTGGGCCCGAGGCCGCCGGCGAGGATCTTGTTGCCGCCGATCCCGGCGTTGAGCACCGCCACGCCGCGGGTGCGCGGGTCGGCGGCCAGGCGCCGCGCGAGGTCGTCGGGCCAGCGGTCGTTCAGGTTCGTCCCGGACCCGCGTCCGTCGGTGATGGAGTTGCCGAGCGTCACGACCGCCGCGCCCTCCGCCGCGACGTCGAGCCCCGCGACGACGTACCAGTGCTCGGTCGTGGCCGCGCCCGCGAGGTCGGGCGCCGCGACGCGGTCGCCGGGCGCGATGTACGACGTGGTGCGCGAGCCGGGGTGCCCCGTCAGCCCGGCGGGCACCGCGCCGAAGCGCAGCGTCAGCGCGAGGTCGGAGAGCGGCGCGACCTGGTAGTCCAGGGGGTCGCTGGTCGCCGTGGCGCCCGCGGCGATGGTCACCGAGTCGGCGCCGCCGAAGCTGAGCGCTCGCGCGCCGGCCGTGTCGATCGCGCTCCCGCTCCGCGCCCGAACGCTGTCGGCCGCGGGCCGCGCGATGCGGGCCGCCGCGACCGTCAGCGGCCCGTCGCCGAACGCGTTCGACAGCCGCACCCGGATCCGGGGCCCGCCGACCGACACGTGGATCAGCTGGCGCAGGGTGTTGCCCGCGAGGCCCGGGGCCGGCGGCATGTTCCGCGGCTCGGTGAGCTGCGGCGACGCGGCCCACGTGCCCAGCCAGTGCGCGCCCGGGGCCGCGAGCGGCGCGGGCCGCGGCGCGCAGGCGCCGGCGGCCAGGACGAGCGCGAGCGCGACGGCGTGGACCGGCCCCGGCCGGGCCCGCCCCACGACCGCCGCCGCGTGGCCGGCGGCTCCCGGATCCCGTCCCGACACCCCAGCGCCCATCCCGCTCCCTGAAGAGATATTATGACTTGACCTCGGCACCGGCGCTCAACATGGGCCCGGCGCCGCCGGCGATCAAGACGAGACTGGCACGCGCGCGCCGGGGGCCGCACTTTCAAGGCTGCGGAGGCGGCGATGAACCTCGAGGAGCTGACGCGGCTGTACGACTTCCACGACCGGACGGTGGTCATCACCGGCGGGGCCGGCGTCCTGGGCGGCGAGATGGCGTGCGCGCTGGTGGGGTGCCGGGCCAACGTCGCGATCCTCGACCGCGACCCGGCGATGGCCGAGCGGCTGGTGCACCGGATCCCGACCGGCGTCGGCCGCTACATCGTGGTCTACGGCGACGTCCTCGACCGCGACAAGCTCGCCGCCGCGCGGGAGCGGATCGTGGCGGAGTTCGGCCGCGTCGACGCGCTGGTCAACGCCGCGGGCGGCAACGATCCGCGCGCCACCACCGGGCCCAAGGCGAGCTTCTTCGACCTGCCGGCGGAGGCGCTGCGGGCGGTGTTCGACCTCAACCTGCTCGGCACCATCCTCCCGAGCCAGGTGTTCGGGCGCGCGATGGCGGAGCGCAAGAGCGGGGTCATCCTCAACGTCTCCTCGATGAACGCGCTGCGGCCGCTCACGCGGATCGCGGCCTACTCCGCCGCCAAGGCCGCGGTGAGCAACTTCACCCAGTGGCTCGCCGTGCACATGGCCCAGGAGTACTCGCCCGCCATCCGGGTGAACGCCATCGCGCCCGGCTTCTTCCTCACCGAGCAGAACCGGTTCCTCCTCACCGACCAGGCGTCGGGCGACCTCACGCCGCGGGGCCGCAGCATCATCGGCCACACGCCGCTGGGCCGCTTCGGCACGCCGGAGGACCTGCTGGGTACCGTGTTGTGGCTGCTCTCGCCGGCGTCCGCGTTCGTGACCGGCGCCGTCGTCCCGGTGGACGGCGGGTTCGCGGCGTTCTCCGGCGTGTGAGCGGCGGAACCGTGACGGAAAGGACGGCACGATGAGCGCGGACAAGGCCGTCGGGGTGATCGGCCTCGGCGTGATGGGACGCAACCTCGCCCTCAACATCGCGCGGAACGGGTTCCCGGTGGCCGGCTACGACATCGACGCGGAGAAGGTCCAGGCCGCGCGCGACGCGTTCGCCGGCAAGAACATGGCGGTCGCCGGGATGCTCGGGGAGTTCCTCGCGCAGCTCGAGCGGCCGCGCCGCATCCTGGTGATGGTGCCGGCCGGCGGGCCGGTGGACGCGGTGGTCTCCGAGCTGCGGCCGGTGCTGGCGAAGGGCGACGTGCTCATCGACGGCGGCAACTCGTTCTTCGAGGACACCCGCCGGCGGATCACCGCGCTCCAGGGCACCGGCATCCTGTTCGTGGGCACCGGCGTGAGCGGCGGCGAGGAGGGCGCGCTCAAGGGCCCGTCGATCATGCCGGGCGGGAACCCGGAGGCGTGGCCGGTCGTGGGCCCGGTGCTCCGCAAGATCGCGGCCCGCGCGAGCGACGGGCAGCCGTGCTGCGAGTGGATCGGGCCCGACGGCGCCGGCCACTTCGTGAAGATGGTGCACAACGGCATCGAGTACGGCGACATGCAGATGATCGGCGAGGCCTACTTCCTGATGGAGCGGGTGCTCGGCCTCGGCACCGACGAGATGCGCGGCGTGTTCGCCGAGTGGAACACCGGGGAGCTCGACAGCTACCTGATCGAGATCACCGCCGCCATCCTGGGCAAGCGGGATCCGGACACCGGCAAGCCGCTGGTGCAGATGATCCTCGACACGGCGGAGCAGAAGGGCACCGGCAAGTGGACCAGCGGCGCCGCGCTCGACCTCGGGGTGCCCGCGCAGACCATCGCGGTCGCGGTGTTCGCCCGGATGATGAGCGCGCTCAAGCAGGAGCGCGTCGCGGCGGCCAGGGTGCTGCCCGGGCCGGACGCGAAGTTCTCCGGGGACCGCACGGCCTTCGTCGCGGCGATCCGCGACGCGCTGTACGCGTCCAAGATCTGCTCCTACGCCCAGGGCTTCCAGCTGCTGCGGGCCGCGGACGACCACTACCGCTGGGGCCTCAAGTTCGGGTCCATCGCGTCGCTGTGGCGGGCCGGCTGCATCATCCGCGCGCGGTTCCTCTCCAAGATCAAGGACGCCTACGACCGCGACGCCGCGCTGCCGAACCTGCTGCTCGACCCCTACTTCGCCGGCGCGATCCGGGACGCCTCCGCCGGCTGGCGGAAGGCCGTGGCGACCGCGGCGGAGACGGGCGTGCCGGTGCCGGCGTTCGGCAGCGCGCTGGCCTACTACGACAGCTACCGCACCGCGGTGCTGCCCGCGAACCTGCTGCAGGCCCAGCGCGACTTCTTCGGCGCGCACACCTACCGGCGGATCGACCGCGAGGGCGTGTTCCACACCGAGTGGGAAGGCTAGCGGCCCGATGACGGGTCACGGGTCGACCGCCGGCACGCTCACCGAGCCCGAGGTCCGCGGCATCGCGGCGGAGTTCGTGGAGCGCGAGCGGCTCGCGGGGAAGCGGGTCGTGGCGATCATCCCCGACCAGACGCGCTCCGGTCCGATCGACCTGATGTTCCGCACCCTCTACGAGCTGCTGGCCGGCCGCGCCCGCGCGCTCGACTTCCTCATCGCGCTGGGCACCCACCCGCCGATGAGCGAGGCCGCGATCGACGCCCGGCTCGGCCTCGCGCCCGGCGAGCGGGCCGCGAAGTACCCGCGCAGCCGGGTCGTCAACCACGCCTGGAAGGACCCGGCGCAGCTCACCACGGTCGGCACCATCCCGCGCGCAAAGGTCGAGGAGCTGTCGGGCGGGCGGATGCACCAGCCGGTGCCTGTGACCGTCAACCGGATGGTGCTCGACTACGACGTCGTGCTGATCGTCGGCCCGACCTTCCCCCACGAGGTGGTCGGGTTCTCGGGCGGGAACAAGTACCTGTTCCCCGGCATCGCGGGCGCCGAGATCATCGACATGTTCCACTGGCTCGGCGCGCTGATCACCAGCCCGGTGATCATCGGCCGCAAGCACACGCCGGTGCGCGCGGTGGTGGACATCGCGGCGCGGATGCTGCCGGTGCCGCGGCTCGCCATGAGCATGGTGGTGAAGGGCGGCGGCCTGGCCGGCCTGTTCTGCGGCAGCCCCGAGGAGGCGTGGTCCGCGGCGGCCGACCTGTCCGAGCGGATCCACATCGTCTACCGGGACCGGCCGTTCACCAGCGTGCTGTCGTGCGCGCCGGCGATGTACGACGAGATGTGGGTCGGCGGGAAGTGCGCCTACAAGCTCGAGCCGGTGGTGGCCGACGGCGGCGAGCTGATCGTCTACGGGCCGCACATCACCCGCATCTCGGCCACCCACGGCGTGCTGATCGAGCGCATCGGCTACCACGTGCGCGACTATTTCCTCAAGCAGATGGACCGGTTCGCCGACGTGCCCGGCGGCATCCTGGCGCACTCGACGCACGTGAAGGGCCTCGGCACCTGGGAGGGCGGCGTCGAGCGGCCGCGCGCGACGGTGACGCTGGCGACCGGCATCCCCGAGGCGCTGTGCCGGAAGATCAACCTCGGCTGGCGCGACCCCGCCTCGATCGACCCCGAGGCGTGGCGGAACCGGGAGGCCGAGGGCCGCCTGCTCGTCCCCCAGGCCGGCGAGACGCTGTACCGGCTGCGCGACGACCCGTTCGGCCCTCCCCCCGCGACGGCGGCGCCGTGACGGACGCCCGGCGCGCGCCCCACTCATCCGGAGCTTCGCGTGGCGCATGACCTGAAGATCCCCGCGGCCGGCGCGCTCGACCTCGTGAGCCTCGGCGCCCTGGTGCACCGGCTCGACCCGGGCATCGTGCCGTTCCGCAAGGCGACGCGGTGCGACATCCACGTGAGCGGCGGCGAGTTCAACGTCGCGGCCAACCTCGCCGACTGCTTCCGCCTGAGCACGGCGATCGTCACCGCGATGGTGGACTACCCCATCGGCGACCTGATCGCGGAGCGGGTGCGGGCGATGGGCGTGCGCCCGTTCTACAAGCGGTTCGCGCACGACGGCGTCACCGGCCCCAACATGGCCACGGTCTACAGCGACCGCGGGCACGGGGTGCGCGCGCCGGTCGTGTTCTACAACCGCAGCAACGAGGCCGCGGCCCGCCTCCGGCCGGGCGACTTCGACTGGAAGACGATCTTCGCCGGCGGGGTGCGCTGGTTCCACAGCGGCGGGATCTTCGCCTCGCTCTCGGCCACCACCGGCCCGCTGATCCTCGAGGGGATGCAGGCCGCGAAGGCCGCCGGCGCGGTCACCAGCTTCGACCTCAATTACCGCGAGCGCCTGTGGAGCGTCTGGGGAGGGGGGGGCGCGAAGCAGGCCGCCGAGGTGATCGGCCGCATCGTCGAGCACGTGGACGTGCTGGTGGGCAACGAGGAGGACCTGCAGAAGGCGCTCGGCATCAGGGGGCCGGCGGCCGCCGCGGCGTCCGCGCTCGATCCGGGCGCCTTCTACGCGATGATCGACGAGGTGGCGGCGAAGTACCCCGGCATCAAGGCCGTCGCGACCACGCTGCGCGAGGTGCGCTCGGCCAACCGGCACGCGTGGAGCGCCGTGGCCTGGGTCGGAGGCAAGCGGTGCTCGGCGCCCACCGCGGACCTCGACGTGCGCGACCGGGTGGGCGGCGGCGACGGATTCGCCAGCGGCTTCTTCTACGGGCTGCTGGCGGGCGAGACGCCGGAGACGGCCGTGCGGCTCGGCTGGGCGCACGGCGCGCTCGTCACCACGTTCCCCGGCGACACGACGATGGCGACCCTGGAGCAGGTCCGCGCCTACGCGCAGGGCGCCGGCGCGCGCATCCAGCGCTGAGCCGCACCGCGTGAGCGGGGTGGAGCTCCACGTCAACAACCGGCACGGCACCGTCGCGCCGGGCACCTCGATCTTCGACGCCGCGCGCGCGCTCGGCGTGTTCGTCCCCACCTCGTGCGTCACCCAGGGCAAGTGCAAGGAGTGCCTGGTCGAGGTCGCCGAGGGGATGGAGCACCTCACGCGCCGGACCGCGGCGGAGAGCCATCTCCGGGAGCGGTTCCGCCTCTCCTGCCAGGCGCGGGTGCTGCCGGCCACGGAAGGAGACGCGGCCGCCGGCGCGGGCGCCGCGGCGCCGCGCCTGGTGCGCTGCCACACCATGCGGCGCGGCGAGATGCGGATCGAGCGCCACGCGCTCGGCCTGCCGGTCACGCTCGCCGCCCTGCCGCGCGATCCCTGCGTCACCCGCGACGGCGAGCGCGTGCTGCTCGACGGCAGGCCCATCGCGCGCGCCGCGGGGCCGCTGCTCGGCGTCGCCGCCGACCTCGGCACCACCACGGTGGTGCTGCGGCTCTTCGACCTCGAGACGGGCGAGGTCGTGGCCGACACCTCGTTCGAGAACCCGCAGCGGTTCGGCGGCTCCGACGTGATGTCGCGGATCCACTTCGACACCCACCACCGCGGCAAGCTGCTGCAGCGCACCCTCGCCGGGTACGTCGGCCACGCGATCGAGGAATTCGGGGCGGATCCCCTTTCCATCTACGAGATGGTCGTCGCGGGCAACTCGACGATGCGGGACCTGTTCTTCCGGCTCGACGTGTACTCGATCGGCCAGAACCCCTACCGGTCGATCACCGAGCTGGAGGCCCGGGACGGCCGGCGGACGGGGACGGCGGTCACGGCGACGCCGGCCCGGCTCCGCCTCCCGCTCCATCCCAGGGCGCGCGTGTACGGGCTCCCGATCGTGAGCGGGCACGTCGGCGCCGACGCGGCGGCCTGCATGCTGGCGGTGGACGTCGGGCACGAGGAGCGGCTGGTGGCGGTGATGGACATCGGCACCAACACCGAGCTGATCGTCGGGAACCGCCGCCGGATCCTGGCGGCCTCCTGCCCGGCGGGGCCGGCGTTCGAGGGCGGGAAGATCCTGTGCGGGATGCCGGGCCTGCCCGGTGCCATCGAGGAGGTGCGCATCCTCCCCGACGGCTCGTTCCGCACCGCGACCATCGGCGGCGGGCCGGCCGAGGGCATCTGCGGCTCGGGCCTGGTCGACGCGCTCGGCGAGCTCTTGAGGACCGGGCGGATGAACGCGCTCGGCCGGCTCGCCGACGGCGCGGCCGAGGTGGTGCTCGACGCGCGCGGCGAGCGCCCGGTCGTGCTGCGCGAGGCCGACATCAACGAGCTGGCGCAGGCCAAGGGCGCCAACGTCGCGGGCCTGTACATCGTGATGGAGCGCTACGGCGTGCGGTTCGAGGACCTGGACGTCTTCTACCTCGCCGGCGGCTTCGGCCGCCACCTCGACGTGGACTCGGCCCGGCGCATCGGGCTCATCCCCAACGTCGCGGACCGGCGGATCCGCCAGGTGGGCAACGCGGCCATCGAGGGCGCCAGCATCGCCCTCCTGTCGCGCGCGCGCCGCGCGGAGCTGGAGGACCTCGTCGCCCGCGTGGAGCACGTGCGGCTCGAGACCCACCCCGACTTCTTCCATTACTTCGTCGAGGGGTGTCAGTTTCAGCCCGTGGAGACTCCCGGACCACCTTCCCCCTCGGCGCCGCCCGCGGGAGCCGCGAGCCGGTGACCGCCGCGCTGCTCGAGCTGGCCGACGCCGCGCCCGCGGTCGAAGTCCAGGAGGCCGAGTACCGCCGCCTGCTCGGCTGGCCGGCGGGCCACGAGGTCACCGGCCGCTCGCTGGAGCTGGCGGCGTGGGCCCGGAGCTGGTACGCCGAGCACGGCCGGCCGTGGTGGTACGCGCGCCAGGCCGCGAGCCTGGCGCTCGGGCCGGGCCGCGTGGAGATCGAGGCGGCGCCGTTCGACGCGCTGCGCCTCGGCGAGATGCTGGCGCAGGCCGAGGCCACCTCGGCGATGCTGGTCGCGGTGGGGGCGGGCGCCGCGTGCGAGGAGCACGCGCGCGCGCTGTGGGAAGAGGGCAAGCCGGACGAGTACTTCTTCCTCGAGGTGTACGGCTCGGCGGTGGTCGAGGCGCTGGTCGCCGCCGCGGCGTTCCGCCTCTGCGAGTGGGCGGACCGGCACGGGCTCGCCGTCCTGCCGCACTACAGCCCGGGCTACCCCGACTGGGACATCGCCGACCAGGCGAGGCTGCTCGACCTCGTGGGCGTCGCGCGCCGCCGCGACCTGCCCGAGGGCGTCCGGGCGCTGCCGACCGGGATGCTGAAGCCGAAGAAGTCGCTGCTCGCGGTGTTCGGCCTCACCCCGCGCCTCGACCGGGTCCAGCGCCTGACGACGCTGGTGCCGTGCGCGAACTGCTCGCTCGCCGGATGCCGGTACCGCCGCGCGCCCTACCGCCGCCCGCTCCGCCAGCTGGAGTCGGTGCACCCGGCCCGCGCGGGCTCCGACGGCGTGGGCGCGGCCGCCGCGCCGGGACCGCTCACCGCCGGCGCGCGCTACTCGGTCGCGCCCGCGGTGCTGCGCCGCTGGGCCAGGGAGCGGCTGCGGCTGCGCGTCCTCGGCGACCGGACGGTCGAGGCCGCGTTCCGCTACGACGGCACGACGTGCTCGAACATGGGCCAGCCGCTCGCCTTCGAGTACCGCATCGCCCTGGCGTCGCGCGAGGAGGGGTACACCATCACCGACCTCTCCTGCGCGCCGGCCGAGGGCGACGTCGGCCACAAGTTCATGTGCGAGTACCTCGACCACGGCGACGACCTGATGCGCGCCATCGCCGGCGAGCAGCCGCTCCTCGGCCACCCGCTCGACGCGGTGGTCGGGTGGCGGCGCGGGACCTCCGCGGCCGGCTGCTACTGCACGGCCTCGAGCCGCGAGCACAAGTGGGGACTGGCGCTGGAGGTGCTGCACTTCGCCCTGTGCGAGCGGGACGCGGCGCCTGCCGCGGCCCCCTGAAGTCGACCGCCGACCCGGAGCGACGATGACCAAGCTGTGCGACGTGAATCCCGCGGCGAAGGAGAAGCTGCCGCCGGCGTTCCCGGACAAGTCGGGCGTGGGCGTCCACTACGCCGACGCCTTCATCAAGCCGATGAACGTGACCCTTCCCGACGGCACCCGCGTGGCGTGCAAGCGGCGCGGCCTCAAGATCTCCCTCGCCGTCGGCACCAGGAAGGGCGAGGGGCTGCTGCGCCGGCTCGACGTGGGCAGGGACCCGGTGACGATGCTCAAGGCCGCGCTGGCCGAGGCCGCCACGGCGGCCGGCGTCGAGCTCGTGGTCGGCGAGAGCGAGATCCTGGTCGGGGTGTAGCGCCGGCGACGTCCCGGGGGCGCGGGAGGCGGGCGATGAAGATCCTCGTATCGGGTGCCGGCATCACCGGCTGCGCCGCGACGCTGTTCCTGCGCGCCGCGGGCCACGACGTGGTCACCGTGGACCAGGCTCCCGCGTTCCGCCGGCTCGGCTACATGCTGTCGTTGAAGTACTTCGGCCTCGGCATCGTCGGCTCGCTCGGGCTGCTCGACGACGTGCGGCGCGTCGGCATCCCGTACCGCACCACCCAGGTGTACGACGCGAAGGGCGGGTTCGTGCAGGAGTTCCCGCTCGAGCTGCTGAACCGCGCGGTGAAGGGATCGCTCTTCATGCTGCGGTCCGACCTGCACCAGGTGCTGTTCACCGCCGCCGACAAGGCCGTCCCGGTCCGGTTCGGCGTGCGCGTCGCGGGCATCGCGCCGCGGGAGAGCGCGGTCGACGTCGCCTGGTCCGACGGCCGCGCCGGGCGGTTCGACCTCGTCGTGGTCGCCGAGGGGCTGCGCTCGACCACGCGGCGGATGCTGTGGGGCGACGAGGGGTTCCGCCCCTTCGACGTCGTCTACTCGGCGACCGTGGTGGAAGGGAGCCACGGCGTCCCCGAGCGGGTGTGCCAGCTGTTCCTCGAGCCCGGGACGACGGTGCAGCTGTTCCCCCTGCCGGACGGGAAGCTGGTGATCCAGTCGTACTTCCGCGGCGCGCCGGGCGCGGGCGCGCCGGCGGACCAGGCCCGCTCGCTGATGCGCCAGGCGTGCCGGGGATTTCCGCCGCGGATCCGCGACCTGGTGGATCGCGTCGCCGACACTGCGTTCGTCTTCTGCGACGGCGTGGGGATGGTCGGTCTGCCGGACCTGTCGAAGGGGCGCGTCGTGCTGCTCGGCGACGCCGGCTACTGCCCGAGCTACCTCTCCGGCATGGGCGCCTCGATGGGCCTGCTGGGCGCCGAGGCGCTCGACAAGGCGCTGCGCGAGACGCCGGACGTCCCCGCGGCGCTGGCGAGCTTCAACGGCCTGATGCAGCCCGTCATCGCGCACTACCACCGGGCCGCCGTGTCGAACCTCGACCTGCTGCTGACGCGGAACACGCTGCGCACCTGGTGGCACACCTGGGCGATGCGGCGCTTCCCGCCCGCGCTGCTGGTGCGGCAGCTCGCGCGCCAGCGGGCGCTGGAAACCTCGCTGCTCAGGGGGTTCGGGCCGCTCGAAGTGGCGTGAGCCGTCGCACATCATCGGGCCGCCCGCCTCGCATCCGAGCCGGGGCGGCACCGCCGACTCTCCGGAGGCACGCATGAACACCCGCCGCCAGTTCCTCCTCCAGGCGCCCGTCGCGCTGCTCGCCGTCGCCGGCGCCTGCCGCGTGGAGGTGAAGAAGGGCGCGACGTCCGCGTCCGGTTCCCGGGCCCCGGCGCCCGGCGCGCCGCCGACCTTCGCCACCGCGGCGGGCTCCGGCCCGCCGGTGAGCGAGGCGACCTTCGCCGAGGCGGAGAAGCTGGCGCAGGTGACGATGTCGCCGGAGCACCGGCGGCAGGCGGCCCTGTCCTGGCGCCGCTCCATGGCGCCCTACCTCGAGCGGCGCGCCGGCCCGCGCAAGCTCGCGCTGGCCGCGACCGACGCGCCGGCGCTGCTGTGGAATCCGGCGCTCCCCGGCGCCTCGGCCGGGCCGCCCAGGGACCGGTTCGTCCGCACGGCCGGCACCGCGCCGCTGCCCTCGAGCGACGACGACATCGCCTTCGCGCCGGTGGCGCAGCTCTCCCGCTGGATCGAGTCGCGCCGGCTCAGCTCGAGCCGGCTCACGGGCATCTACCTGAGCCGCATCGAGCGCCTCAACGCGAAGGTCAACGCCGTCATCACGCTCGCCAAGGACCACGCGCTCGACCGCGCCGCGCAGGCCGACCGCGAGATCGCGGCCGGCCGCTACCGCGGCCCGCTGCACGGCATCCCGTACGGGGTCAAGGACCTGCTGGACACCGCCGGCATCCGGACCACCTGGGGCGCGGAGCCGTTCCGCGACCGGATCCCCGCCGCGGACGCCGCGGTGGTGCGGCGGCTCGACGATGCCGGCGCGGTGCTCGTCGCCAAGCTCTCCCTCGGCGCCCTCGCGCTCAACGACGTCTGGTTCGGCGGCCAGACGATGAACCCCTGGCTCCTCGAGGAAGGCGCGTCGGGCTCGAGCTGCGGGCCGGGCGCCGCCACGGCCGCGGCACTGGTCGCGTTCTCCATCGGCAGCGAGACCGACGGCAGCATCGTGAGCCCGTCGATGCGCTGCGGGCTGACCGGGCTGCGGCCGACCTTCGGCCGCGTGCCGCGCACCGGCGCCATGACGCTGTGCTGGTCGCTCGACAAGCTCGGCCCGATGACGCGGTCGGTCGAGGACGCGATGCTGGTGCTGCGCGCCATCGGCGGCCCCGACGCCGGCGACCCCGCGAGCGTGCCGTGCCACCTGGACTTCGACGCCTCCGCGCCGGTGGCCGGCCTCAAGGTGGGCTACGTCGAGAAGTGGATGAACGAGAGCCCCGCGACCGACGTGGACCGCGCGGCCGTGGAGACCATCCGCTCGCTCGGGATGAAGCCGGTCCCCGTGTCGCTGCCGGACTGGCCCTACTCCTCCCTGATGCCGGTCCTGTTCGCCGAGGCCGCGGCGTCGTTCGAGGACCTGACCCTCGAGCGCCAGGACGACACGCTGCGGATGCAGGTCGACGACGCCTGGCCCAACCTGTTCCGCCAGGCGCGGTTCCTCTCGGCGGTGGACCTGGTGCAGGCGGACCGGCTCCGGCGGCGGGTGGCGCAGGAGATGGCGCGGCTGTTCTCGCAGGTGGACCTGCTGCTCGTGCCGTCGCTCAGGGACGAGCAGCTCACCATCACCAACTTCACCGGCCACCCCTCGCTCACCCTGCGCGCGGGCTTCGTGCAGGTCCCGGAGGCCAGGAGCGACTGGGCGCCGGACCCGGCGCATCCACTCCCCAGGTTCTCCCCGCCGCGGCGGGTGCCGCACGGCGTCACGCTCCTCGGGCGCCTGTTCGACGAGGGCACGGTGGCGCGCGCGGGCCTCGCGCTCGAGGCCGCGCTCAAGGTGACGGCGGAGCGGCCGGCGGGGTTCTGACCCCGTGAGCGCGCTCGTCGCGGTGGCGGGTGCGGCCGGCGGCCTCGGCCGGCGCATCGCGAGAGAGCTGCGCGCCCGGGGCGCGGGCGTGGTGGCGATGGTGCGCCCCGGCACGGCGCCGGAAAGGCTCGAGCCGCTGCGCGCGCTGGGCGCCACCGTGGCTCCCGTGGACCTGGCCGACGCGGCGGCGGTGGCGCGGGCGGCCTCGGGCGCGTCGTGCGTCGTGTCCGCGCTGAACGGCCTCCGCGACGTGATCGTGGAGGCGCAGACGGTTCTGCTCGACGGCGCGGTCCGGGCCGGCGTGCAGCGGCTCATTCCGTCCGACTACTCGATCGATTTCACGGGGCTCCCGCCGGGGCGGAACCGCAACCTCGACCT
>DASPTN010000125.1:0-15644 GCA_035623395.1 Gemmatimonadales bacterium
AAGCGGGCCGGCGCCGTCGGTGCGCTCGAGGGCATCAAGACGCCGAGCGAGGTGGCGAAGTGCGTGCTGAAGTACACCCGGCACGTGCTGCTCGTCGGCAAGGGGGCCCAGGACTTCGCGGTGCAGTTCGGCTTCCAGATCGAGAACCTGCTCACCGAGAAGGCGCGACAGGCGTGGCTGCGGTGGCGGGCCAACCTCAACCCGGACGACAACTACCGCGACGTGCCCGAGGGCGAGCTGTTCCCCACGCCTCCGCACGGCACCATCAACTGCAGCGCGGTCAACGCCGGCGGCGACGTGTCGTCGGTCACGACGACGGCCGGCCTGGCATGGAAGATCCCGGGGCGCGTCGGCGACTCGCCGATCGTCGGCGCCGGTCTGTACGTCGACAACGACGTCGGGGCGGCCGGATCCACCGGCCTCGGCGAGTGCAACATCATGGTCTGCGGCGGTTTCGCGACGGTGGAGGGGATGCGGCGCGGGTTGTCGCCGACCGACGCCTGCCTCGAGACCCTGCGCCGCGCCGTCGCGATGAGCGAGCCTCGGCTGCTCGACGCGGCCGGCCGGCCCACGTACGGGCTGAACTACTACGCCGTGAACAAGCGCGGCGAGTTCGGCGCGGCCGGCTTCTTCCCCGGCTCCCAGTTCGCCGTCCACGACGGCCGCGAGGCGCGGCTGGTCGATTGCGCGCACCTGTACGAAAGGCCCGCGGGACAGTGAGGCTGTCCGGGGCGGCGGCCGCCACGGGCCTGGCCGCCCTCGCGCTCGCGGCGCCCGCGGCCGCCCGCGCCCAGGTGCCCGAGGAGCCCTGGTCGTTCGTGCTGTTCCCGGTCCCGACCTACAGCTCGCTCGAGGGACTCGGCGCCGTGCTGGTCGGAGGGTGGTGGAAGTCGGCGCCTCCCGGTCCGATTCCCAGCGGCGCCGCCATCGACCCGGGCGCGAGCATCTCGACCAGCGGCACGGAGACCTTCTCCCTCACCTACAACAACCCGGGGCGGGTCCCCGGCTGGCGGTTCCTGGTCATCGGCGGCTACGAGCGCTTCCGGCGGGCGCCCTACTTCGGTCTCGGCAACGACAGCCGGATCGACGACTCGCTGGAGGCCGCGAACGGCGGCGACAGCCACTACTACCGCTACTCGCTCACCCGGACCACCGCGCTCGTCGGCGTCCAGCGCCGCGTGGCGGGCCCGGTGCGCGTGCTGCTCGGCGCCCAGTACCGCCACTACCGCGCCGAGGCGCTTGGCGGCGCGCCCACGGCGCTCGGCACCGACCTGGCGAGCGGCGCCGCGTCGGATACCGGCACGACCAACGGGCTCGAGGTCCGGGCCGCGCTCCTGCTCGACACGCGGGACGAGGAGGCTTCCCCGTCGCGGGGGATCTTCGTGGAGGCGGTGGCGGCCCGGGCCCTCAAGGGCGCGGGTGATTTCGACTACACGCGCTGGGCCTTCGACGCGAGCGAGTTCGTGCGGCTCGGCACGGAGACGGTGGCCGCCTTCCGGCAGTCGGCGCAGCTCGCCTTCGGCGCGCTGCCGTTCTACGTCGCCTACGAGCGCCTGACCAGCTGGCTGCCGGAAGACGGCTTCGGCGGCACGACCACGCTGCGCCAGAACATCCAGGGCCGCTGGCTCGGCCCGAACACGGCGCTGGCCAGCGCGGACCTCCGCTACAAGTACTGGGACGCGACCCTCGGCCTGAGTCCCATCCGGCTGTGGCTCGTGACCCACGCCGACGCCGGCCGCGTGTGGAACCAGAACGAGCGGTTCCGCTGGTCCGGCCTGCACAGCGGCTACGGCGTGGGAGCCATCGCCCAGTTCGGCCGGGCGTCCTTCTTCGGCTTCGAGGTCGGCTGGAGTCCCGACGCGCACCTGCAGTTCGGGACGACGGCCACCCTGGGATACTGACCGGGGTTCGCGGCACCCCGCCCACCGCTCCGCGATCGTCGTCATCGCCCCGGCCCGTTCCTGCTATTCTTCATCGTGCATCCCGGCATCGCCCTCGCGATCGGCGTCGGGCCCCTGCTCCGCGACCACCCGATCGCGGCGCTCGGCGCGCTGTTCATCGCGGGGATCTCGACCAGCCTCACGCCCTGCATCTATCCGATGATCCCCATCACGGTGGGCATCATCGGCGGCGGCGCGGCCGGGCGCGGGAGGCGCCGGACCGCGGGACTCACGCTCACCTACGCGGCCGGGCTGGCGCTGCTGTACGCGGTGCTGGGGCTGATCGCCGGCCTGTCGGGGAGTCTGTTCGGGGCGGTGTCGTCGAGTCCGTGGGCTCGCCTGATCGTCGGCAATCTGCTGCTCATCTTCGGGCTCGCGATGCTCGGCACCATCCCGGTCAACGCCCCGGCCAGGCTCCTGACCTGGGCCGGCGGGCTCTCGGGGGGCTCCTATCCCGCCGTGTTCCTGTTGGGCGCCACGAGCGGCATCGTGGCGGCGCCGTGCGGCGCCCCTGCTTTCGCGGCCGTGCTGACCTGGGTGGCGGCGACGCGCAGCGGCGTCCTCGGCTTCGTCTACCTCTTCGTCTTCGCCCTCGGAATGACGGCGATCCTGATCGCCGCAGGCCTGTTCTCGGGCAGCCTCGGCGCGTTGCCGCGGTCGGGCCGGTGGCTGGAGTGGATCAAGCGGGGCGCAGGCGCAGTACTCCTGATCATGGCCGAGTACTATTTCGTGCTCGCGGGTCAGGTGTGGTGAGACGCACGCTCCGGGCGGCGATCCCCGCCGCCGCCGCCCTCATGCTCGCGCGTCCGGCTCCGGCCCGCGCGCAGGACGACGACGTCGGGCTCCCGGTCGGGTCCGTCGCTCCGGCGGCCGCGGTGCAGGACCTCGACGGGCACCCGGTGGATCTCTGGAGCCTGGTGGGCAAGAAGCCGGTCGTCATCGAGTTCTGGGCCACCTGGTGCCCCATCTGCGCGGCGCTGATGCCCAGGGTCCTCGCGGCCCACGCCAGGTACGCGGACCGCGTGGACTTCGTGGAGGTCGCCGTGGCGGTGAACGAGACCGCGGCGAGCGTGAAGCGCCACGCCGAAGAGCACGGCTACCCCTTCCGCTTCCTGTTCGACGCGACCGGTGCGGCGGTCCGTGCCTATCAGGCGCCTACGACGTCGTACGTGGTGGTGGTCGACGCGCGGGGCCGAGTCGTCTACACCGGGACCGGATCGGACCAGGACATCGAGGCAGCCACCCGGCGAGCCCTGGGGAGCTAGCCCCGCCCGACGGTGACGCCGGCCGGGCTCACCCCGGCCGCGCCCCCAGATCCTCGTCCAGCAGCGCGCGGGCCTGCCGACGCTCCTGCAGCTGACCGATGCGCAGCACGTCCACCAGAGCCAGCGCGCGATACAGCCACGGATCCTCGAGCGCCGCGGCCGCGGCCCCTCGATACAGCGGCACGAGGCTGCTGCCCCTGGCCTTCCCCTCCGCGTGCGGCCACACGACGGTCGCCCCCGCCGGAAATTTCCCGGCGAGCGCCGGCGACGCCGCGGCGGTCGCGATGCCCGACGTTTCGGCGCCCAGGACGGGAGCGAACACGTACCGCACGCCGTGCACCAGGAACTCCACCAGCGCCTGCCGGTCCACCCGCCGCTCCCCAGGCATCACGAGGCCGGCCAGCTGGAGCCGCCGGACGCCACGGTGTGCCTCCGCCACTCCCACGTGAACGACGCGCGCGACGTCCGCGTAGCGTGCCTCCGGCGCGCGCGCCAGGTGGAGCGCCACGGCCACGTCGCTGGGACGGATGGTCGGTTGTCGTTCCATATTCCGGAATCAGGAATCTACAGCCATAGCAACAGATCTTCCATATGTCGGGAGGGCCGGTCGGCACGAGGGCCCGGCCATGCCGGGCCCGCTTCTCCATCGTCCGATCCGCCGCCTAGTGGCTTGCGGTCGAGTCGACTCCCGCCACCCGGTCGATCGCGGCTCCGAGCTCGGTGTACGCCGTCGGATCGATCTCCCGGAACGGGGCAGCCTTCCACGCGATCTTCCCGTCCGGCCCTACGACGTAGAGCGTGCGGTTGTCCAGGTTGGCGCGCTGGGCGTAGGCGCCGTACAGCTTGCCCACGACCGACCCGGTGTCGCTCGCCATCAGGAAGGGGAACTGGTCGTCGCGCGCCCAGCTCGCCAGGGCGTCCGCCGAGTCGGCGCTGATGGCGATGAGGACGACGTTCTGTCCGCCGTGAAACAGCTTCGCGTACTGATCACGGTACGCGTGCATTTGGATCGTTCAGCCGCGGGTCCTCGCCTTGAAGAAGAAGGCGAGCACCACGGTCTTGCCGCGGTAGGCGCTGAGACGCACCTGGTCCTGCAGGATTCCGTAGCGGGTGGCCCCCGTCACCGCGAAGTCGGGCGCTGCCTGGCCGACCTCCAGGGTGGCGAGCTGGGCCGAGGGCTGCTGGGCCCGCGCCGCCGAGCCTGCGGCCAGGGCGGCGCTTGCGGCAATGAGTGGCACGGCGAGGCCTTGGCGCATTCGCGCTCCTCGGGAGAAGTGGTTCGGCGGCAGTGCTGGGATCTGGTCAGGAAGATACGTACACCCGGCGGGCTACGCCGGTCCGTCACGCCCCTCCATCACCGCCAGGATCTCCCGCAGCGTCGATTCGCCGCGGTCCCTGGCATACCATCGCCGCACCTCCGCGAAGTAGTCCTTGGACGTCCGGCCCCTGGACCGCTCCCCCATCACGAACGCCTGCAGCTCCGCGGGTCGCGAGCCCCAGTGGCCGATCTCCTCCATCGCGTCCGACAGCACGATCACCACGGGAATTGCCCGGGCACCGCCGGGGCCGAGGTAGCGATCCATCACCTCCGGATGCTGGCCGCGCCGCAGGATCCGGAGCTCGATCCCCACCGCCTCGGCGAAGCGCGCCACCACCGGCACCGTGCTCGACGCGTCCCCGCACCAGTCCTCGGCCAGCACCACCAGGCGGAACCGTCGTCCGAGCTTCGACGCCGCCTCCCTGGCCCACTCCGGCACCTGCGCCGTCCGGTACACCCCGGACCACAGCTCGCGCTGCTGGGTGGCTTGCCCGACGAAGGCCTCGAACGTCAGGCCGGTGTCCCACAGGGAGGCGAAGGGCCAGGGCACGGGAGGAATACTAACGTGAGAGGTGCTCGGTGAGAGGTGAGAGGTTCCAGTGAGAAGAGAGAAGCGGAAGGCGTGAGAGGTCGCTTCACCTCTCACGCCTTTCCACCTCTCACGTCTCACTTGAACGTCTTACGACTCACCCCTCACCCCTCACTTCAGCACGTGGATATTCCGCTCTTCACAGATCCGGTTCAGCGCCTCCGGCCACACCGTCACGCTCACCTCGCCGAGGTGCGCCTTCCGGAGCAGGTACATCACCGTGCGTGACTGCCCGATGCCGCCGCCCACGCTGAGCGGGATCTCGTCCTTCATGATGGCCTGGTGGTACGGCAGCTTCAGGAAATCGAGCTGGCCGCTGATCTCCAGCTGCTGCTTCAGCGTCTCCTTGGTCACCCGGATGCCCATCGAGCTGAGCTCGTGGCGCCGCTTGGTCACGGGGTTCCACACCAGGATGTCACCGTTCAGGCCGTGCATCGGCTTGCCGTCGTCCGACTTGGTCGGGGTCACCCAGTCGTCGTAGTCGGCGGCGCGCATCTCGTGCGGATACCCGTCCTTCAGCACCCAGCCGATCCCGATGATGAAGATGGCCGGGTACTTCTGGAGGATCTGGGTCTCGCGCTGCTTGCGCGGCAGATCCGGATACATGTCCAGGATCTCTTCCGCGTGCAGGAACTTCAGCTCCTGCGGCAGCGGCGGGTAGCGCGGGTCCTTGAGCTTCGGGAACATGTCCATCACGTGCCTCTCGGCTCCCGCGATGACCTTCCAGATCCGCCGCACCACGTCCTTCAGGAACCCGAGGTTGCGCTGGTCCGCGGTGATCGTCCGCTCCCAGTCCCACTGGTCCACGTACGAGGAGTGGTCGTGGTCGAGGAAGTAGTCCTTGCGCACCGCGCGCATGTCGGTGACCAGGCCTTCGCCCGGCTTCATCCCGAACTGCTTCAGCGCCATCCGCTTCCACTTCGTCGCCGCCTGCACGATCTGCGCGTTGATCCGCCGGTCGAGGCCCAGTCCGCACGGGAACTCGATCGGCGTGCGCGACCCGTCGCGGTCGAGGTAGTCGTTGACTCCGCTCTCCCGGCTGACGATCAGCGGCACCTCGACCCGGATCAGGCCCAGCTCCCGGCACAGGCCGTCCTCGATGTACCGCTTCGCCGCGGTGATCGCGACCTGCGTTTCCTTTGGATCGAGCAGCGACTTGTAGTCTTTCGGGAGGATCTTCGCGACCTCTTCGTACGTGCTGATGCCGGGGCCCGCGAGATCGGCCTTCTTATCTGCCATTGCCGTACTCCCCTTTCGTCTGATCTGCCTGTCGTTTTCGCTCATCGGGTGCTGCAATGGGGAGATGGCTCCGCAAGCTCCGTTCCCCGCCGCTCGGGCGGCGGCAACGCGTGCTCCGATCCGGTGTTGGAGGGAGGAACGACTACGAGACTCTGCCGGTGCGCACCGCGTGGATGAAGTCCGTGTACGCCGGCTGGTGCCCCGCGGCCCGCACGTCGGCGGCGATCTGACCTCGGTGATACGCCGAGTGCATCACCACGTGCGTGAGCACGTCGTCCACGGTGCTGGCGAAGGCTTCGCCCTTCGTGTTCCTGTAGGCCACGCGCCCGGACAACCCGGCCGGGATCACGCGGGCCAGGTACTTCCGCCACAGGGCGTCCAGATCGCCGAGCCAGGTGTCGGCCTGGCCGGGCGAGAGGTCCGGCCACACCCCCAGGGCCGCCTGGCCGCCCGTGAGCCGCGCGTGCCACAGGACCTCGGCGCCGACGATGTGGCCGATGAGCTTGAGACTGCGGGCGGGCGGGGAGGGGATCGCCCGGACCGAGCCGAGCGCTTCGCGGTTCGCCCACTGGTCGTAGCGGAACAGCCTCTCGAGGTCGGGCATCGTGACGTGTCCGGGCTAACGGAGAAACCGCGCCAGGCGCTCCAGCATGCGAGGCCACCGCGCCGACGCCGAGCGGCCTACCACCCCGTACTCCGCCACGGCGCAGTGGGTTCCGCGCGGTGTGGGCCGGAGGATCATCACCAGCTCTCCCTCCGCGGCGTCCGGTATTCGGACCCTCCACCGCGCGTAGCGACCGTCCACGGAGTCCACCAGCTCCGCGCCGTCGAGCGTTCCCTCGCTCCAGCGCCGGACGACATCGGCGTCGGTGAGCGCCCGGTACACCGCGTCCGCGCCGGCCGGGATCTCGCCCGATGCGAAGTACCGCTCCCGGCCGGCGAGCGCCGCCGTGGACGCCCGCGCGTCCCTCCCGGCTTCGACCAGGAGGCCGAGCGCCGCCAGCGCCTGCAGCCACCCCGCGAAGTGCCCTGCAATCGCCTCCTGACCGGCCGGGCCCTCCTCCCATCCCTGGTGCCGCAGCTCCACCCGCGTGCCACCCGGAATCGGAGTCAGGGTCAGCTCCACGGACGTCGGCCCGGCACCGCCGACCGACGGCCACGGCGCCCGCAACCGGGACGGGCTCTGCTCCTCGCGCCCGTCGGGCCAGGCGGTCACCGGCAACGCGTCGAGCACCACATCCGGGCGGCCGATCAGGAGGCGCCACACCTCGAGCGGCGGCGCGGTGACGAACGACTGGATGCGAATTTCCTCCACTAGCGCCGGGTCTCCTCCCCGACGAGCCGGCGCCTGGGGAGCGCGTCGAGGGCCCGGGCGACGTCCTGCCTGCCGGCGCCGATCACGCCGATCTTCACGGTGCGATCCGAACCGCCGCGGTGAGGAGCCACTGGCCGTCGGGGTCCACCACCACGTCGGTCGGGAGCGCCGGCACGTCGACGGTCACGGTCTGGTGCGGCGCCGACAGGTCCACAGTGCGTCTGGCCACGACCCGCGCACCGTCGCGCAGCTCCAGCGCGACGGACGGCAGCCGGAACAGGCCCCACGCCGCGGGCTGCACCTGCGACACCTCGATCACCGCCCTCCCCGCCGCCGCGTCCCAGCGCCACGCCACGTCGAGCCGCGGATAGCCGGGCTGCCGCAGCCACTGGCGGAAGAACCAGCCGAGGGACCGGCCGGCGGCCGCTTCCATCGCGCGCTGAAGCTCGGTGCTGGTGACGGAGGAATCACGCCAGGTGCGGTAGTAGGCTCGAATGCCGCGCCAGAAGACGGAATCGCCCACGGTGCCGCGCAGCATGTGCAGCACCCAAGCGCCCTTGTTGTAGCTGTTGGCGTTGAGGAGCTGCGCGGGCTCCGTGACCGTGGTGTCGACGAGCGGCCGGTCCACCACGGACGACGCCAGGTAGCCGCGCTCCAGACCCGCCATCCCGCGTCCGAGCAGCGAGTCGCCGTCCAGCGCGGCGCCGATCACCACGGCGAAGTAGTCTGCGAATCCCTCCGACAGCCACAGCTCGTGGAAGTCGCGCTCCGTCACCGCGTCGCCGAACCACTGGTGCGCCGTCTCGTGCCGCACGACGCCCTCGCCCATCCGCCGCGCGACGTACCCGCCCTCGGGATAGAAGATGGCTGTCGAGTTCTCCATTCCGCCGTAGCGGGTCGATGACTCGACGTGCGCCAGCCGCTCGAACGGAAACGGCCCGACCAGCCGCTGCATCGTCTCCACGATCTCGGTGGCACGTCTGAACGGCACCGAGTCGGCGAAGGCCGAGTCCTCGGGCTCCGTCCACACCTCGATCGGGATCGTGTCGCGGCCGCCGGTCGCCGGCCGGTGCCGGCTCACGGCCATTCGCGCGGCGCCGAGCACCATCGTATAGGTGGGAATGGGATGTCGCTCGACGTACCGCCACCAGGTGCGTCCGCCGGCGACGGAGTCGACCGCCGCCAGCCGCCCGTTCGCCACCACCCGCCAGCCGGCGGGCACGCCCACGCGCCACGTGACCGCCGCCTTGTCTGCGGGGAGGTCCACCGTCGGAATCCAGAATCGCGCCCGCTCCGGCCAATTGTCGGCGAAGACCGCCTGCCGGCCGCGGCCATCGGGCCGGAGGAGGAGGCCGTCGCGCGGCGCGCCCCGGTAGAACACGGCCACGCTCTCCCTCTGAGCGAACGGCCGCGGCGGAACCGGGACCCGCAGTGATGTGCCGTCATAGCGGAACGGCACGGCAGCCGGGCGCGCCGGCGCAGGGACGCCGTAGGCCAGCACGGAGTCCACCGCGAGACCCACCAGGTCGAGCGTCAGCGTGTCCGAAGCCGCGGCCGCAGACCGGAAGACAACGGTCGCGCTCGCGCGGACCGTGTCGCCGGTGTCGGGCAGTGCGATGTCGAACCGGTACGCCTCGACGTGAACGGCCGGCCGCGGGGCGGCGTCCTGCGCCGCCGCCCCCGCCACGGGAGGTCCGGCGCCGGCGGCCAGCGCCGCCCACGCTGCGGCGGTGGACAGCGATCGGATCAGCGGGGCACCCTAGTGTCCGGTGTAGCGCACACGGAAGATCCGGCCGGAATAGTCGTCGCTCACCAGCAGGCTGCCGTCACGGAGCACCAGGAGATCCACCGGACGAGCCCACGGCGCGTCGGCGCCAGCCGGCCTGAAACCCGTGATGAAGTCGGTGATGGCCACGGGACGGCCGTCCTGCTGCCGCACGTAAACAACCTTGTAGCCGGTGGGGACCGTCCGATTCCACGACCCGTGGTACGCGACGAAGGCGCCACCGCGATACTCCGCCGGGAACTGCGTCCCCGTCGAGAAGGCGATGCCCAGCGGCGCGGAGTGGGCCTGGAAGGTGATGGCGGGCGGCGCGAGATGGTCGCAGTCCGCGGTCGGATACTCGGGATTCCGGTGACCGGGCAGGTAGCACCGCGGCCAGCCGTAGTCGCCGCCCCGGCGCAGGATGTTGATCCGGTCGGGCGGCAGATCGTCGCCCAGCAGGTCCCGGTCGTTGTTGGTGCCCCACAGCTCGCCGGTCGCGGGGTCGAAAGCCAGTCCCACGGAGTTGCGCAGGCCGCGGGCGAAGATCTCCTCGCCGCTGCCGTCGGCGTTGTAGCGCAGCACCGCGGCGCGCCTGGGGTCCCGCTCGTCGCAGATGTTGCAGGAGGAGCCGACCGAAACGTAGAGCTTGCCGTCGGAAGGGCCGAAAACGATGGTGCGCGTGAAGTGGCCGCCTCCGTGCGGCAGATCCGCTACCACCACCTCGGGCCGCGCGGTCCCCGGGACGAGGCGGATCACGCGGTTGGTCTCGGCCACGTAGAGCGTGTCGCCGCGGAACGCCAGCCCGTGCGGAGCGTCCAGTCCCTGCGCCACCGTGATCACCGTGTCGGCGCGGCCGTCCCCGTTCGCGCCGGGCAGCTTCACCACCCGACCGTCGCGCGTGAGGGAGAGGTAGACGGCGCCGTCGGGCCCCAGCGTCATGAACCGCGCCCCGGACAACCCCTCCGCGTACACGTCCACGGTGAAGCCCTGCACGACCTCGAGCGGATGGCCCGCCACCTGGATCACGGCCCGTCCCGTCGCCGCCTGTGACACGACGGGTCGGGGCGTGCACAGCACGACCGCCCACGCCGCCGCCGCAACGCTAGCTCGCATAGACACCCTCCACGGCACTCTCGGGGGCAGGCACGCGCTCGTCGCGGCTGCGCAAGGCCTCCTGCTCGGCCTGTGCTACTTCGGCCTCCACCCTGGCCTCCACGTCGCGGAGCACCGAGGCTGCGACACCGAGTCCCCTCAGGTGTTCCTCGTACAAGCCGATCGGATCCTTCCGGCCCCACTCCGCGAAGACCTCGGCCGGGAAGAGCTCGCGGGCCTCGCGCTCGTCGTGGGTGGCGTGGCCCCCCATTCGGAAGGTGGTTCCCACCAGCATCACGGGGCCGGCGCCCGCGCGGCACCGCTCCGCCGCGATCCGGGCCGCGGCGTAGGCGTCGAGCACGTTGTTGCCGTCGAAGATGCCGCCGGCCATGCCGTAGGCGTCGGGGAGCCCGGCGAAGTCCTCGGGCAGGTGGTGCTGGGCGAGGCGGGTGCCGAGCGCGACCTGATTGTTGTGGATGACGAAGATCGCCGGGACCTTCTGCACGGCGGCGAAGTTGAGCCCCTCGTGCGCCGTGCCGGTCTTGGTCGAGCCGTCGCCGATCCAGGTCATCGCGACGAAGCCCGCCGCGCGGAGCCGGCTCACGAGCGCCATGCCGGTGACCACCGGCACCACGTCGCCCACGTGCGAGATCGGCTGCAGCACCCGGTGCGCGAGCGAGCCCGCGTGCAGGTCGCGGCCGCCGGAGGGCGCGTCGGCGGTGCCGAGGTAGCTCCGGAAGTTGTCGGCGATCGGCATGCCCATCTCGGCGCACGCCCCGGCGTTGCGGATCATCGGCACCACGATGTCGCGCGACCGGTCCAGGGCGTGCACCGGCCCGACGGTCATCGCCTCCTCGCCGGTGCCCAGCCAGGCCTTCGAGATGACGCCGGTCCGCACCCAGCGCTTGAGCACGATGTCCTGGAGCCGGGTGCGCACCAAGCCCGCGTACAGCCCCAGGAGCGTCGCCTCGTCGAGCGCGTCCACGATCGCCCGGCGCTCCCGGTCACGCCGGGGCGTCTTGGCGAAGGCGGCGACCAGCTTCGGGTCGGGCACCCACTCCTGGTACTCGAGCGGGTCGAAGGCGGGGTAGCGCTTCACAGACAGGGTGTAGGGTCTAGGGCGTGGGCGACGCGTACACCTCGCCGCCCTTCATCACGAACGCCGGGTGCTGCAGGACGGTGATGTCGGTCAGGGGGTCGCCTCGCACCGCGACCAGGTCGGCGTACTTGCCCGCCGCGACGGAGCCGACGTCACCTTCCATCCCGAGCAGCGTCGCGCCGTTCACGGTGCCGGCCTGGATGGCCTGCATCGGCGTCATGCCGCCCGCCGTCACCAGCAGCTCGAACTCGCGCGCGTTCTGGCCGTGCGGGTCCACGCCCGCATCGGTGCCGAGCGCGATCCTGACGCCGCCGGCCACGGCGAGGCGGATCGAGCGCTGCATCGCTTCCCAGGCCTGCCGGCCCTTCTCCGCGGCCCACGGGGGCAGATGCGCGGCGGCCGCGGCTTCGGGCGTCCCGACCGACCATCCGGCGAACAGCGTCGGCACGAGCCAGGTGCCGTGCTCGACCATCAGGTGCACGGCTTCGTCGTCGAGGAACGACCCGTGCTCGATGCTGGTGACGCCGGCGCGGATCGCCGCCTTGATCCCCTCGTTGCCGTGGGCGTGCGCCGCGACGCGCCGGCCAAGGAGCCGCGCCGTCTCCACCGCGGCCCGCATCTCGTCTTCGGTCATCTGCTGCGCGCCGATCTGGTCACCCTGCGACAGCACGCCGCCCGTCGCACAGATCTTGATCACCGCGGCGCCGTACTTGACCTGCAGCCGCACCGCCTCCCGCACCTGATCGGCGCCGCTGGCGATCCCCTCCAGCGGCCCGCGCTCGGCCGTCGCACCGGCCGCAAGGCCGTTCAGATCGCAGTGGCCCCCGCTGATCCCGATGAGGTGGCCGGCCGCCAGGACGCGCGGGCCGGGGATCCGTCCGGCCTCGATCGCCCGGGCGACGGCGACGTCGGCGAAGCTGGAGCTCCCCAGGTCGCGCACCGTGGTGAAGCCGGCGAGCAGCGTGGCGCGCGCGTTGGCCGCGCCCCACAGGGCGTCGTCGCCCTCGTCGTCGGTGACGCCGCGGTGCACCCAGTCGCCGACGCCGACCGGCCGGCTCGCCAGATGCACGTGCGCGTCGATGAAGCCGGGCAGGACGGTGTAAGCCGAGAGGTCCACCACCCGGGCGCCGGCAGGAATCCGCACCGCAGGCCCCACGGCCTCGATGCGGTCGCCCCGGATCACAATCACGGCGTTGCGGACGGGCGCGGCGCCGGTCCCGTCGATGAGCGTGCCGGCGCGGATGGCCACGGCGGCGATCGGCTGCTGCTGGGCGCGTAACGCCGGCGGCGCCATGGCCGCGGCGGCGCCGGCCACGGCCAGCGCCGCCGCACGCACGACTTGGCTCATGTCCGTCTCGTGATGGCTAGAAGAGCTTCTTGAGCTTTCCCATCATGCCGCCGCCGCCCTCGACCGCCGCCTCCTCGAGCGCCTTGCCGAACTCCCCGGCGGTCTGGTACCGGGCGGCGGGATCACCCTCGATGGCCTTCATCAGCGCCTTCTCGAAGGCCGCGGTGAACTCGAGGTCCGTCCGCGCCTTGCGGAGCGGGAGCGGCTGTCCCCGCAGCCGGGCGATCATCATGTCCTGTGCCGTCTTGCCCTCGAAGGGCAGCTTGCCCGTGAACATCTCGTACGCCACCAGGCCCAGCGCGTAGATGTCGGAGCGGCCGTCGAGCGGCTTGCCACGAATCTGCTCCGGACTCATGAACTCCGGCGTGCCGAGGATGATGCCGGTCGCGGTGAGCTTCGCCATCCCGGGCTCGGCGCGCCGCTCCTTGGCGAGACCGAAGTCCGTCACCACGGCCTTGAGCGCGCCGTCCGGCTCGGGGCAGATGAAGATGTTCTCGGGCTTGAGGTCGCGATGGATGATCTGCTGCTGGTGGGCGACGTCCAGGGCATCGCACACCTGGCGCATGATGGGAACCCCGATCTCGAGCGGGATCGGGCCCTCACGCACTTCCTTGTCGGACAGCAGCTCCCCCTTGAGCAGCGGCATCACGAGGTAGATGAGCCCGTCCTCGGTCTCGCCCAGGCGCATGATGCGGCAGATGTTGGGGTGGTCGAGGCGCATCGCCAGGCCGGCCTCGCGCCGCAGCCGCTCGGCCGCGGTGCGGTCCTGGGCCAGCTTGGGCGTCATGATCTTCACCGCCACCGACTCGCCGCTCGAGATGTCCTTCGCCTCGTAGACGAACGACATGCCGCCCTCGCCCAGCTTGCGCACCACCTGGTAGCGCTGGTCCAGGACCTGGTCGCGCAGCGACTTCGCCGGATCGGCCGTGGTCGGCTTCGGCTTGACGGCCTGGCGGATCTGGGTCGATCCCGCCGAGGCGGCCGCCGGCGGCGGCGCCGCCGCGGGCGCCACGTCGACCAGCTGGGAGCCGTCCTTGGGGCAGAACCGCGCGTCCGCCGCGTAGACGGAGTGACACTTGGGACAACGTCGTTGGCTCACTGTCGCACCACGTTGCGGCCGTCCGCCTTGGCGCGGTACAGCGCCGCGTCGGCCAGAGCGATGAAGGACTCCGGACTGTCCACCGCCGGATCCGGGAAACAGGCGACGCCGACCGAGACCGTGATCCGCACCGGCCGGCTCGGCTCCCCGAAGGTGAAGTTCGCGATCCGCTGCCGCATCCGGTCGGCGAAGATCATGGCCCCGTGGGCGGCGGTCTCCGGCAGCAGGATCACGAACTCCTCGCCGCCGTAGCGGGCCACCGCGTCCACCGACCGCGCGTCGCGTCGCAGCAGCTCGCCCAGCTGGCGCAGGACCGCGTCGCCGACCAGGTGGCCGAGCGTGTCGTTGATCCGCTTGAAGTGGTCCAGGTCGACCATCAGCAGCGCCAGCACCAGGTTGTAGCGCCGCGCCCGGTCCACCTCGCGCTCCACCGCCTCCAGCAGGGCCCGGCGGTTGAGGCAGCCGGTGAGCGCGTCGGTGGCCGCGAGCCACTCGAGGCGCTCCTTGTCCGAGACGACGGTCTCAAAGTCGTGCGCCTTCTCGATGGCCGCAACCGCCGCCTTGATCACCGCGTCCGCGAACTGCGCGTCGTCGCGGCCCAGCGGCGACTCGCCCTGCACCGTCCGCAGGTACAACACGCCGCACTGCTCCTCGCGCATCCGGAACGGCAGCGCCACCACCGACTGCGTCGGCACGGGGATGCCGTTCCTGGCCCACATCGCGCGCACCTCGACGAACAGCGGGTCGCTCGAGACGTCCCCGACGATCACCGGCTGATCGGTTTCGAGCGCCTTCAGCATCTCGGGGTAGCGTGAGAGCTCGATGCGCAGGTTGCGCAGCATCGGGTTCTCGTACGCCGCCACCACCGTGCCGAACACGTCCCCGGGCTTGGCCAGCACCAGCGAGCAGCGCGAGATGTTGAGCGCCCGGGCCACCCGCCGCGCCAGGATGTGGTAGATCTCGTCCGGTTTCAGCGTGTCGGTGAGCTCGTGGAGGATGTCCGCGATGGCACCGCGCGCCCGCGCATCCTCGCGGGCCGAGCGCAGCTCGCGGCCGCGCTTGAGCTGCGCCTCCACCCGGGCCAGCAGCTCCTTCACCCGGAACGGCTTGGCGACGAAGTCCGACGCCCCCAGGCCCAGCGCCTTGGCCGTACCGTCCTCGGCGTCCATCGAGGAGATCATCAGCACCGGAAGGTCGTGCCAGCGCGGCTCGCTGCGGATCCGCTCCAGCAACTGCAGCCCGTCCACCTTCGGCATCATGATGTCGAGCAGGACGAGGTCCGGGCGCTCCTGGCCCAGCTGCTCCAGCAGGTTCTGGCCATCCGACACGGCGACGACGTGGCAGCCCTGCTCCTTGAGGATCCACGTCAGGGTCCCCACCAGGGCGGCGTCGTCGTCCGCCACGAGCACTTTCGCGCCGACCAGCTCGCCGAGCCCGGTCACGCCTTCGCTCCGAGCAGCGTCTGAAGACCCTCCCACTCGATGTTGCCGCCCGATAGCACCGCCACCACCGGCCCGGGCACCGAGCCCGCCGGCTGGGAGAGCAGCCAGGCCAGCGTGGCCGCGCCAGACGGCT
>DASPTN010000126.1:0-15627 GCA_035623395.1 Gemmatimonadales bacterium
CAGTGGTACGATCTCGGCTTCGACCTCGAGGCCGTCGACCTCGACGAGGCGCGCGACGCGTATCGCCGCGCGCTGGAGCTCGATCCCGACCACGCCGACGCCCACGTGAACCTCGGCCGGCTGCTCCAGGAGGGCGGCGACGCCGCCGAGGCGGCGGCGCACTTCCGGCTGGCCCTCGAGCGCAACCCGCGGCACGCCACGGCGTGGTACGACCTCGGCGTCGCGCTGGAGGATCTCCGCCGCCGCGGCGACGCGATCCGGGCCTACGAGCAGGCGATCGCCGTCGACCCCAGGCTCGCCGACGCCTACTTCAACCTGTCGCGCCTGTACGAGGCGGCGGGCAAGCGCGCCGCCGCGCTGCGCAGCCTCGGCCGCTACCGGCTGCTCGCAGGAAGAGAGGCTGGTTGGTAGGTGGCAGGTGGTGGGTGGTGGTGCCACAACCCACAACCTACCGACCACGAACGGCCTGGCGTCCCCGTGCGGACCACGCCACCACGTGATAGGTTCCGTGCCATGATCTTCCCCACGAACGTGCCGCCGCAGCTGCCGTCTCCGCGGGTGCAGGAGCTGGGACAGAAGCTGGCGCTCGCGATCTCCGAGTTCCGGCAGCGCTACCCCGACGTCAGCGAGGACGAGATCCGCCAGGCCGCGAGGCTCGCCACCAATCCGCTCGAGGGCTCGCGGCGGACCGCCCGGGGCCTCACGGCCGCGCTGGCGGCCGCCCTCGTGGCCGGCGGCGGGCTGGTGTGGCTCGACAGCGCCTCGGCCGGCGGAGGCCACCTCGGCGTGGACCTCGCCGCCGGCGCCGTCGCGCTGCTCGCGATCATCGCGGTCGTCCGAAGCCGCGCCCAGAGCTGAACCGCGGGGCCCGAGCGGGCTCCGCTCCTTCGCCACAGGGGTACCCCAGGATGCCGGGACGGCTGACGAAGACGGGTCAGGTCATACTCGAGACGGCGACGCCCAAGGCCACGGCCACGGGCGCCCTGTTCGCCAGCATCGCGCTGCTGCTCGCGATCGCCCTCGTCGACTACCTGATCGGCTACGAGATCCCGATCATGGTGGTGTACCTCGTCCCGGTGTTCGTCGCCACCTGGAACGTGGGGCGCACGCCGGGAATGATCCTGGCGGTGGCGAGCGCCGTGCTCAGCGTGGGCGGCGACGTCCTGGCCGGCGCGCCGTACCGCACCTGGCTGATCCCCACCACCATGCTGGTGCTGTGGTCGGTGCTGTTCGTGGTGTTCGTGCTGGTCCTCACCGAGCTGAAGCGCGCGCTGGAGCGGGAGCAGGAGCTGGCGCGGCTCGACGCCCTGACCACGGTCAACAACCGCCGGCACTTCGAGGAGCTGGCCGCGGCCGAGCTGAACCGCGCCAAGCGGAACGGCCGGCCGCTCACGGTGGCGTACGTGGACCTGGACAACTTCAAGCAGGTGAACGACCAGCTGGGCCACGGCGCGGGGGACACGCTGCTCCAGGCGGTGGCCGGCACGATGCAGCACCGGCTGCGGATCACCGACACGCTGGGCCGGATGGGCGGCGACGAGTTCGCGATCTGCCTGCCGGAGACCGGGGTCGCGGCGGCGCGCACGGTGCTCGACGACCTGCGGCACCAGGTCGTGGCGGCGCTGCCGGAGAACTGCCGGTTCGTGACGATCAGCATCGGCGCGGTCACCTTCACCAAGGCGCCGATGACCGTGCAGGAGCTGCTGCACCGCGCCGACGAGATGCTCTACGCCGCCAAGCGGGACGGCAAGGACCAGCTGAAGGTCGAGACCGCCTAGCCGGCTACCGCGGGACCACCATGACTTCGACGTGCGAGGGCGCCTGGGCGGTGCGGTAGACGCGCATCGTCTCGGCACGGTAGGCGCTCGCCGGGGCGAGGAAGATGTTCGGCACGAAGGTCTGCGGGTTCCGGTCGTAGAGCGGGAACCAGGTGCTCTGTACCTGCACCATGATCCGGTGGCCGCGCCGGAACGTGTAGAGCTGGTGATGCAGGTCCACGGCGTACGCTTCCACGGCGTCGGGGCGGATCGCCTCGGGGCGCTCCCAGCTCGTGCGGTACCGCCCGCGCATGATGTCGCCCGCCACCATCAGCTCGTAGCCCGCCATCCCGGCGTCCGCCGCGACCGTGTCGCCGGCGAGCGAGTCGGGATACTCGTCGATGAGCTTGACGACCCAGTCCGCGTCGGAGCCGGTGGTCGACGCGAACAGCCGCGCCGCGACGTCGCCGGCGATCGTCACGTCCCCGTCGAGCGGCGCGGTCTTCCAGATCCGGACGTCGGGCCGGCCGTCGACGAAGCGCTGGTCCTCCGTCATCCACCGCGCCCACCGCGAGCCCGGGCTGTAGGTGATCTCGATCGGCCGCGGCCGGTAGGGGACCGGATCGGCCGGATCGGAGACCCAGGCGTCGTAGCCCGCGCGGTCCGCCGGCGGGTCGAACGAAAGCACGCCGTCGGCGCGGAAGTAGAGGTCGCGCGCCGCGGCCTCGCGGGGCGGCCAGCGGTCGAAGCTCCGCCAGGCGCGCGCGCCACCGTCGAACATGCGGGCCTCCGGGAAGCGGCCGTCGCCCTTTCCCTCGAGCCACCATGCGAACCACGGGGCCTGGATGTTCACCAGGAACGAGTCGGAGGTCGCGCTGCCCCAGCGCACGTTGCCCAGCTGCTCGCCGCCGGGGAAGCCCCACTCGCCGTGGCTCCACGGCCCGATCACCAGGTGGTTGATGCCGGCGGAGTCGAAGCGCTCGAGCGCCTCGAAGGTGGCCTGCGGCCCGAACAGGTCCTCCTGATCCCAGAACCCGCCCACCGTGAGCGTGGGTACGCGCAGGCTCCCGACGACGCGCTCGAAGGCGCGCCGCTGCCACACGCTGTCGTAGGCGGGGTGCTCGACGAACCGCCGCCAGGTCGGGATCCGCATCGCGCCGGTCGAGTCGGTCAGCGCCTCGAGGCTCGGGTACGAGAGATACCACGCGTAGGTGTCGCTGCCGGTGATCGGCATCCGGCCCGCGCCGGCGTCGCGGGCTTCCATCCCCCAGCCGTACTCGAAACCGTACGACTGCCGGAACGCGCCCTGGTGGAAGAAGTCGTCCCCCAGCCAGGTGTCGGTCATCGGCGCCTGCGGCGAGATCGCCTTCACCGCCGGGTGCGCGCCGATCAGCGCCTCCTCGGCCAGCCAGCCGGGATACGAGATGCCGAACAGGCCGACCTTGCCGTTGTTGCCCGGCACGTTGTGGATCAGCCACTCGACCGTGTCCCAGGTGTCGGTGCTCTCGTCGACGCCGGTCCGGTCGGCCGGGGCGCGGTTGGGACGGTTCATCACGAACACGCCCTGCGACCGGTTGCGGCCGCGGATGTCCTCCTGCACGAACACGTAGCCGTCGGCGGCCAGGGCCGCGAGGTTGGGCGGGGCCTCCTCGCCCGCGCTCCAGCCGCCGGCGCCGTAGGGCGTGCGGGTGAGGAGGATCGGCAACGGCTCTCCGGCGCCGCGCGGCGTCATGATCACGGCGAACAGCCGCACGCCGTCGCGCATCGGGATCATCACCTCGCGCCGGTCGAACAGCGGCGGCCCGCCGGGCTGAGGCTGGGCGCAGCCCGGAGCGGCGACGGCGAGCGCGACGAACAGCGAGCAGGCGTACAGGCGGCGCATGATCCCCCCGGGGCCGGTGCGGCGGTCGAGACGGAAGGCGTCCAAGCTGGCCAGGCTCCCCGAGGCGGCGCAAGCGCCGCTGTCGTTGCCCGCTGCCCCGGCCCCCGGCTAGGATTCTCCGTCCAACCGCTCACCGCTGCACCGCGCACCGGGGGAATCATGCGCCAGCGCCACGCCCACGCCGCCCGCCTCCTCGCCGCCTGTGCCGCCGCGGCGGCCGGTCTCGCCCTCGCGGCACGCGGCGCGTCCGCCCAGCGGCCGACCGGAGTCGTGGGCGCCTACGTGCCCCCCCGGAGCTGGGCCGCGCCGCCCCACGGGTTCGACCTGCTGCAACAGCGCATCGCGGTGAGCTTCGACCTGGCGCGCCGCGCGGTCGCCGGCACCGTCACGACCCGCGTGGTCGTCACGGGCCAGCCGACGGACACGATCCGGCTCAACGCCGAGAACCTGTCCATCGACGACGCCTCGGCGGCCGGCCACCGCCTGCGGTTCGCCGCCGACACCGCTCACGTGACCGTGCGGCTGCCGCGCCCGGCGGCCGTCGGCGACACGGTCGAGTTCACGCTGCGCTACCACGGGACGCCGGAGCGCGGGCTCTACTTCGTGCCGCGCCAGCGGGTCATCTGGACCCAGGGCGAGGCGACCGAAACGCGGGCCTGGGTGCCGACCTACGACGCGCCCGACGACAAGGCCACCTGGGACATCCTGGTCACGGCCGACACCGGGCTCGCGGTGCTGTCCAACGGACGGCTGGTGGAGGTGACGCCCGCCGCGGGCGGCGCGCAGCGGGTCTGGCACTGGAGCCAGGAGCTGCCGGCGTCGACGTACCTCTACTCGGTGGTCGTGGGTCCGCTCACGGTGCTCCACGACCAGTGGCGCGACGTGCCGGTGGACTACTGGGTGTATCCCGACACCGCGGAGGCCGCCTGGCGCGCGTTCGGCGAGACGCCGGCGATGATCGAGCTGTTCTCGCGGCTGCTGGTGCCCTTCCCCTGGGCCAAGTACGACCAGTCGGCCATCCCCGACTTCACCTACGGCGGGATGGAGAACGTGTCGGCGACGACGCAGACCGACGAGGTGCTGCACCAGTCGGCGGGCGAGTCGCCGGACGCCGGTCGCGGCCTGGTGGCGCACGAGCTGGCACACCAGTGGTTCGGCGACCTCACGACCACGGCGGACTGGGCCGACGCGTGGATCAACGAAGGCATGGCGACCTACATGGAGTCGGTCCAGGCGGAGATGACCCGCGGGCGTGCCGCCGGCCAGCTGGAGTGGATCGGCCAGCAGCAGGAGGCGATGCGCGCCGACCGGACCGTGGCGCGCCCGCTGGTGTGGGGCGAGTACCAGGGCCACGATCCCATCACCCTGTTCTTCAGCGGCCACATCTATCCCAAGGGCGCGCAGCTGGCGCATCAGCTGCGGCGCCTGCTGGGCGATTCGCTGTTCTGGGCCGGCCTGAAGCGGTTCCTCACCGACGACGCCTACAGGCCGGTGACCACCGCCGACTTCGCCGTGGCCTTCGAGAAGACGTGCGGCTGCGACCTGGACTGGTTCTTCGACCAGTGGGCCTACGGCATCGGGTACCCGGTGGTGCACTGGTCCCGGCACTGGGCCGAGGGGCTCAAGACGCTGCACCTGATCGTGGCGCAGACGCAGCCGGTGGACTCCCTGCACCCGCTGTTCCGCTTCCCGGTGACGGTACGGGTCACGACGCGCGACTCGGTCGTCCGGCAGCAGATCACGATCGGGAGGCAGACCGACACGTTCGCGATCCCGCTGCCGGGCCCGCCCGTCTCGGTACGCTTCGACGAGGGCGGCTGGCTCCTCGGCCAGGTCACGAGCGACCTGACGCCCGCCGAGCTGGCGGACATGGCGAAGCACGACCTCGACTTCTCGGCGCGGTTCTGGGCGCTGACGCAGCTGGCGGGCTCGCAGGACACGGCGGCGGTCGCGGCGCGGCGGTTCATCGTGCTGAACGAGCACGAGGCCGACCTGCGGAACGTCGCCCTCGGGCAGATGGGCCACGACTCGACGGCCGAGAGCCGCGCGATCGTCCGCTCGGCGCTCGACGACCCCGACGGCTGGGTGCGGGCGCAGGCGCTGTTCGTGCTCAGCGGCCTCGACCCGGCGGCGGCCTCCGCCGTGGCGCGGCAGGTCTACGAGGGCGACCCCGACGACCACGTGCGGGCGAGCGCGCTCGCGTACCTGGCGCGGAGCGGGAACCCGGAGATCCTGCCCCTGGTCGAGACGGCGGCGGAGCCCGGGCACTCCGGGTGGCTCCGGCAGACGGCGCTGAGCAGTCTGGCCCGCTTCCACGTGCCCGAGGCGGCCGTGGCGCTGGAGCGGCTCACCGTGCCGACCGAGACCCGAGGGCTCCGCATCGCCGCGCTGGAGCACCTGCCGCTCCAGGGCGACACGGCGCGCGCCGTCGCCCTGGCGACGCGCTACCTCGACGATCCCGACCCCCTGTTCGCCGCCAGCGCGGTGGAGACGCTCTCGCGCGTCGGCGGCGCGTCCGCGCGCGTGCTGCTGCTGCGGCGCTACGCGACCGAGCAGCGGGTCCGAGTCCGTTCCGCCATCACGGAGGTCCTGCATCCATGATCGGGTATTCGTCGTTCGAGCGGGCGGCGCAGCGGCTCACGCCGCTGGCGGCCACGGCGCTGCGCATCGCCCTCGGCTGGGTCTTTCTCCGGCACGGCCTGACCAAGCTCCACATGGGGCTGGGCGGCGTGGGCGGCTTCCTCGGAAGCCTGGGATTCCCGCTCCCGCAGGCGTGGGCCGCGATCCTGATCACGCTCGAGACGTTCGGGGCCGCGTGCGTCATCGCCGGGCTGCTCACGCGGTTCTGGGCGGCCTGCTTCGTGGTGGACATGGTTGTCGCGATCACCCGGGCGATCCTGCCGAATGGCCGGGGCTTCGAGCTGGAGGGCCTGCTGCTCGCCGGCGCCCTCGCCCTGGTCTTCCTCGGCGACGGCTGGCTCGCCCTCGGGCAGCTGATCGGAAAGAAGTCCGCGGAGTAGGAAGCGACGCGGCCCGCGCGCGCGCGGGCCGCGTCCCCTCACCGGCCCCGGCCGGACGGCGGCGTCAGGGGACCGTCACCGGCCCGCCGACCACCTCGAGGCGGGCCGTGACCACCTCCGTCGTGGCGGCGTCGGCGAGGCCGCGCATCCCCGGCTGCTTGCCGCCCACGCTCAGCTCGTAGCGACCCGGCAGCACCACGCGGCGGCCCGCCGCGTCCACCGCGGAGAGCGCGGCCGGCGGGAGCGCGAACGCCACGCGGCGCCGCTCCCCGGGCCCGAGCGAGATGCGCTGGAAGCCCACGAGCGAGCGGATCGGCGCCCGCGCACTGGTGTCGGGAGTCGTGACGTACAGCTCCACCACTTCCTCGCCCGCCAGCGCCCCCGCGTTCTCCACCTCCACCGAGATCTCCGCCGGCTGGCCGGCGGCGACCTGCGCGGGCACGCTCGGGTCGCGGTAGCGGAACCGGGTGTAGCTCAGCCCGTGGCCGAACGGGAACAGCACGTCGCCGCGGAAGAAGCGGTAGGTGCGTCCGAGCATCCGGTAGTCCGTGAACGCCGGCAGCTGATCCACCGAGCGGTAGTACGTGACCGGGAGCCGGCCCGCCGGGTTGTAGTCGCCGAACAGCACGTCGGCGACGGCCGTGCCCGCCGCCTGGCCGGGGTACCACGCGTCGACGATCGCCGGCACGTGCTCGGCCGCCCAAGTCGCCGAGAGCGCCGACCCGTTGAGGAGGACGAGCACGGTCGGCTTCCCGACCGCGGCCACGGCCTCGAGCAGCCGCTCCTGCGGCGCCGGCAGGTCGAGGCTGGTCCGGTCGCCGCCCTCGAAGCCGGGGATGTGCACCGGCATCTCCTCGCCCTCGAGCCGCGGGGAGAGGCCCAGGACGAGCACGACGGCGTCGGCCCGCCGCGCCGCGGCGACCGCGTCGTCGAGCAGCTGCGGGTCGGGCACGCCCCAGATCAGGTGCACCATGGCGTTGGGCTGCCGGCCCACGAACTCGATGCGGATCCGTCGCGGCCTGCCCGCCACCAGGTCCACCTCCGCCGAGCGCGTGCCCGGCCAGCCGCTCTGCACCAGCACCGAGTCGTCGAGGTACATCCGCACCAGGCCGAGCGCGCTCACGCCGAGCGCGTAGCGGCCGCTGACCGGCGGCACCAGCCAGCCGGTCCACCGGATGGAGAAGGAGTCGGCGGGGATCTGCGGCACCGGGGCCACGTCCCACCAGTCGAAGCGCACCTGCGCGTCGGTGCGCGTGGCCACGGGCGCACCGGCTCCGGTGCGGTTCGGGAAGTACGTCCCCGTGAGCCCCGGCTTCGCGCCGGCGCCGGTGTCGGTCACGAGCGCCGACGCGGGGATCGGAACGAGCGACGGGGTGCCCGGCGCCAGATCGCTGCCGCGCGCATACAGCACCTGCGTTCCGGCACCCGCCTTCGCGCGGATTCCTGCCAGCGGCGTCACCGGGTCGGCGGGCAGGCCGTTGTAGTTGCCGAGCAGCGTCTCCTCGTCGTCGGCGTTGGGACCGATCACCGCGATCGTGCCGAGACCGCGCCGGAGCGGCAGCGTCCCGTCGTTCTTGAGGAGCACGATGGACTTGCGCGTCGCCTCGAGGGCCAGCGCGCGGTGCTCGGCCGAACCGTTCTCGGAGTACGGGATGTTCGCGTAGGGCACGCGGCCCGGCGGATCGAACATCCCCAGCCGGATCTTCGCGCGGATCAGGCGGCCCAGAGCGGTGTCCACCTCCGCCTCGGAAACGAGGCCGCGGTGCACGGCGTCCACCAGGCCCCGGAACGCCCGGCCGCAGTTGAGGTCGTCGCCCGCGTGCAGCGCCATCGCCGACGCCTGCGCGTCGTCGGCGGCCAGCTTGTGACCCTCGCGGATGTCGTCCACCGCGTCGCAGTCCGAGACGACGTAGCCGTCGAAGCCCCACTCGTGCCGCAGGATCTCGGTCAGGAGCCGCGGGTTCGCGCAGGCCGGCGTGCCGTCCACCCGGTTGTACGAGCACATCACCGACTGCGCGTCGGCCTCGGTGACCGCGGCGCGGAACGCCGCCAGGTAGGTCTCGCGCAGGTCTCGGTCGTCCACGACGGCGTCGAACCGGTGCCGCTCGGGGTCGGGCCCGCTGTGCACGGCGTAGTGCTTCGGCGTCGAGACCACGCGCAGGTAGCGCGGATCGTCCCCCTGCATCCCCTTCACGAACGCCACCGCCATCCGGCCGGTGAGGAACGGATCCTCGCCGTACGTCTCCTGCCCGCGGCCCCAGCGCGGGTCGCGGAAGATGTTCACGTTGGGAGACCAGAACGTCAGGCCCTGGAAGATCGGACTGTTGCCGCCGTTGCGCCGCAGGGTCTCGTTGTGCTTCGCGCGGGCCTCGATCGAGATCACCGACGCGACCCGGTGCATCAGTCCGGTGTCCCAGGTCGCCGCCAGGCCGATGGCCTGCGGGAAGACCGTGGCGCGCCCGTTGGCCGCGACCCCGTGCAGCCCCTCGCTCCACCAGTCGTAGGCGGGGATCCCCAGGCGCGGGACGGCGGCCGCGCTGTTCATCATCTGGCCCACCTTCTCCTCGAGCGTGAGGCGGCCCACCAGGTCCGCGACCCGCGCGCCGAGCGGCAGGTCCGGATTCCGGAACGGAAGCACGGAGTCCGGAGCGGCGGCGGCCACGCCGCCCGCGGGGGCGGCGGCGGGAGCGGGGGGACCCGCCGGCGCGGCGGCGTGGCAGGCGGCGCCGGCCAGCAGGGCCAGCAGCGAAGAGGATCGGGCCAGAGCGCGTGGAGTGGTCATAGGTCCATAGGAGCTACCGGGCGGAGCCGGCGCTGTCCATAGCCGGCGCGCCCGCTCGTGGTGAGAGCCGGCCCGCGCGCAGCCGGAGGAGCCGGCGCATCGCGGCGATGCCGGCGGCCGGTCCCGCCGCCAGCGCCACGAAGGCCCAGCGCCAGCCGACGGCCGACACGAGATGCGGGACGAGCTGGATCGAGCCCATCGTCAGGAGAAAGCCCAGCGACGTCTGCAGCGTCAGCGCGGTGCCCACGGCGTGCGGGGGCGCGAGCTCCGTCACCAGCGCGCTGAACTGCGCCGAGTCGGCGACCACGCTGAAGCCCCACGCCAGCGCGACGGCGACGACCAGGCCCGCCGAGCCGCCGCACAGGCCGATGACCGCGGCGCACGCGCCGCTCGCGGCCATCGCCCAGATGGTCAGCCGCTCCCGGCCGTGCCGGTCCGCCAGCCGGCCGCCGATCACGCATCCCGCGCCGCCCACGGCGATCGCCGCGAAGCCCGCGACGTCGGCCGCGCGCGCGCCGAAGCCGGCACCGGCCGCGAGGAACACGGCGATCCACGTCCACATCGCGTACAGCTCCCACATGTGGCCGAGGTAGCCGCCGACGGCGAGCCGCGTCGGGCGGTGCCGCGCCACCGTGGCCACCAGCCCCCAGGCGAACGGCCGGCGCTCGAACCCGTGCGGGCCGTCGCGGTACGCGGCGAGGACCAGCAGCCCGCCGGCGGCCGCCGCGGCCGACGACCCGACCACGACCGGTGCGGCGCCGGCGTGCTCGAGGCCGTGCACCAGGTACGGCATGGCCTTGCCCACGGTGAGCGCGCCGACGATGGTGCCGATCGCGAAGCCGCGGCCGTCCTTGTACCAGGTGGCGATCATCTTCATCGCCGGCGGGTAGACACCCGCGAGGAAGAACCCGGTCCCGAACCGCGAGACCAGCGCGCCGGCGAAGCCGGCGGCGGCCAGCAGCGCCAGGTTGCAGAGCGCCGCCCCGAGCGCCGCCACCGCGAAGTACGCGCGCAGCGGCACGATGTCGGCCAGGTTGAGCACCGCGGCGACCGCGGTGCCCGCCACGAAGCCCAGCTGCACGGCGGCCGTGAGCCAGCCCGCCTGGCTCGTGCTGAGCGACCAGGCGCGCTCCAGCTGCGGCGCGAGCGCGCTGGCCGTGAACCACACGGACATGCCCAGCAGCTCGGCGAGCGCGAGCAGCGCGAGGATGCGGTTACGCGAGGCCAGGCGCGCGTGTCATCGGGGGGAGGCGGACGGTCGCCTCGGGCTCCCGCCTTGTCAACCCGGCGGGCGGGGCCGATCCTACACCGCACACGAACCGGACAGGGACATGAACCGCACGACCCTGGGCGCGCTGCTCGTCGTCGGGCTCGGCACGCAGGCTGCGCAGCCGGTCTCGCCGGCCGGCGACGCCGCCCCGGTGCTCACGATCGTGGCCGACGTCCCCCTGCCGGGGCCCGCCGCGCGGTTCGACTACCAGTACCTCGACCAGGCCTCGGACCGGCTCTACATCGCCCACATGGGCGCCAACCGGATCGTGGTGTTCAACGTGAAGACGCGCCGCGTCGAGGGCACGATCCGCGGCGTCCCCGGCGTCACCGGTGTGTGGGCGGTTCCGGCCCTCGGGCGCGTGTACGCCTCGGTCAGCCGGCTGCACCACGTCGCGGTGATCGACGCGAGCACCCTGCAGGTCGTCGCGCGCCTCGGCACGATCGGGTTGCCCGGCGGGATCGCGTACGCGCCCGACCAGCGGAAGGTGTACGTGTCGGACGAGGCCGGCGGCGGCGAGCTGGTGATCGACGCCCGCACGAACCAGGTCGTCGGCACGATCCCGCTCGAGGGCGAGGCCGGCAACACGGTGTACGATCCGGGCTCCCGGTGCATCCTGGTGACCGTGCAGACCCGCAACCAGCTGTGGGTCATCGACCCCGACGGCGACCGGGTGCTGGGGCGGTTCGTGCTGGAGGGCGCGGCGCGGCCGCACGGGATGACCATCGACAACGACCGGCGGCTCGCGTTCGTCGCCGACGAGGCCGACGCCAGGCTCCTCACCGTGGACCTGCGGAACATGAAGGTCACGGGCACGGCGCCGGTCGGCGAGCGGCCGGACGTGCTCGCCATCGACCCCGGCTGGCGGCGCGTCTACGTCGCGTCGGAGATCGGCACGGTGACGGTCTTCACGGAGGCCGGTCCGGGCCTGGTGCTCGAGGGCGAGATCCACATCCCCAACGCGCACTCGGTGGCCGTGGACCCGCGCACCCACCTGGTGTACTTCCCGCTCCAGGACGTGGGCGGGCGGCCGCTGCTGCGCATCATGACCGGCGCGCCGCCGACCGGCGACGGCCGTTAGGCGAGCGACCAGCCGGGGGTCACCTCGCGGCGAACGCCGCCGCCGACAGCACGACCAGCGTCCCGACCATGTACGGCAGGTGCGCCGGCACGGCGCAGGCGAACCGGTAGATGCCCGGCTTGCCCGCGACGTATCTCGCCGTCACGGTGGACTGGCCCGGCATGTCCACGGCGAGCCCGGGGAGCACGAAGGAGTGCTCGTCGTCCTCGGGGTTGACGAGCGTGAGCGCGAGCGTGTCCCCCTCGACCGCCGTGATGGTGCCCGGCTCGAAGGCGTAGATCTCCTTCCCCGCGAGCACGCCGCCCGCGGCGAAGTCGCGCGCGAGGAACGGGTAGATGCGCTGCATCTCCCGGGTGAGCAGCGGGACCGCCGTGACCGTCACCTCGCGCGACACCGGTCGGTAGACGCCGGCGTGGCCGGTGCAGCCGCCGGCGGCGGCGAGCACGCACAGGGCGCACGCGAGGCGAACGGCGGGGAACTGCGACATGGAATGCGCCCGGATCGGTGGATGGACTCTGAAGCGGAAGCTATCCGGCGCGCTCCGGGCCGACCAGTATGCGTGGGCTAGTCGGCCGCCACCGGCACCGTTGCGCCGCGCTCCCGGTGGCCTCTGAGGAGCCACACCAGCGGAATGGACACCACGAACAGCGCGGTGGCCAGCTCGAAGAGGTGGTTGTAGGAGAGCACGACGGCCTGGCGCGTCACCTGCCCGTTCATGATCGCCACCGCGCGCCGCGCCGCCGTGACCGGATCCGCGCCGGCGTGCACCATCGCCGCGGTGAGGCGCTGCAGCGCCAGGCGGGTCCCCTCCGAGTACGCGCTCACGTGCTCGGCCAGGACGTCGTGATAGCGGTGCGTGGCCATGTCCACCTGCGTCGCCGCCACCGCGATCCCGATGCTGGAGAACACCTGCCGGACGACGTTGTAGAGCCCGGTGGCCGAGGTCATCTGCGGCTTGGGGATCGTGGTCAGCGCGGCGGTGGCGATGGCCACGAACAGAATGCCCATGCCGGCGCCCTGCCAGACCTGCGGCCAGAAGAGGTCCCACGCCCCGATCTGGCCCGTGAGGTGGGAGAACTGCCAGAAGCCGTAGGCGTTGAGCGCCAGGCCGATGAACACCAGGACCCGCGGCCCGAGGCGGTTGTAGAACCGCCCGCCGATCGGCCCGACGATCGCCGACGCGATGCTCCGCGGCAGCATCGCCACGCCCGACGTGAGGGCCGGGAAGCCGAGCAGGTTCTGCAGGAACATCGGCAGCAGGAACAGCGTGCCGAACATCCCCATCCCGAGGACGCCGCCCAGCACGGTGCCGGACGCGAAGGGGATGTTCCGGAGGATCTTCAGGTCCACGGCCGGCCGCCGGACCGTCAGCTCCCGCCACACGAACAGCACGAGACCGACCGCGGCCAGCACCGCGAGCCAGCAGATCAGCGACGAGGCGAACCAGTCCTTCTCCTCGCCCTTCTCCAGCATCAGCTGCAACGACCCCAGCCCCACGGCCATGAGCGCGAGGCCGGTCCAGTCGATGCGCCCCTTGTGGCGGACGAAGTACGGCGGGTCGAAGATGTAGCGCTGCACCAGCAGCAGGTTGAGGACGCCGATGGGCAGGTTCACGTAGAAGATCCACGGCCAGCTGTACTGGTCGGTCAGCCAGCCGCCCAGGGTGGGACCCACCGCCGGGGCCACGACGATGCCCATGCCGTAGATCCCCATCGCCGTGCCCTGCTCCTCGATCGGGAACGTCTCGCGCAGGATCGCCTGGGCGACCGTGATCATCGCGCCGCCGCCCAGCCCCTGGATCGCGCGGAAGACGATCATCGCCTCGAGGCTCCTGGCGAGGCCGCACGCCATCGAGGCGATGGTGAAGGCCACCACGCTCGCCATGTAGAAGCGCTTGCGGCCGAACCGCGCCGAGAGCAGCGCGATGATCGGCATGATGAGCACGTTGGCCAGCAGGTAGCCGGTCGCGACCCAGGTGATCTCCTCGAGGGTCGCGCCGAGCGTGCCCGACATGTGCGGGAGGGCGACGTTGACGATGCTGGAGTCCAGCACCGCCATGAAGGTGCCGGTCAGGACCGTGCCCGCGACCACCCACTTGTGCGGCGCGGCGGAGCCCGGCGCCCCGCGTTCCCCGGTGAACGCGCGATCGGCCACGCCCACCGGAGGGGCATTTTCCGTGCCCCGGGAAAGGCCGGCTAGGCGCTAGGGTTTCTCGTCGAAGCCCACCGGCGGGCAGGGGCCGATGTCCAGCGGCGGCGGCTCGTCCTTCACCAGGTACTCGAACTGGTCGCGGAACTGGTCGAGCGAGAGCTTGGCCGTCGCGGCGAACCGGGCCAGCTCGTGCGGGTCGTCGAAGTCGTCGCGCCGCAGCCGGATCATGTAGCGGCGGGCGATGGCGTAGCGGGTGGAGTGGATGTCCACCTGGCGCACCCGGGTCCGGCCGGTCTGCGGATCCAGCATCTCGGTGAACGGGATCGGCACGAAGTGCCCGCCCTGGATCGAGATCATGATCCCGCTGCAGCCCGAGAGCAGCGACTTGGCCGCGCAGTAGCCCAGGTCGCGCGTGTACTCCATGTCGAACGGGATCGGGTCCGCGCAGCGCAGCTCGTAGCCGATGTTCTTGGCGACGATCGTCATCTTGATGCCGAACTGCTTCAGCCGTTCCTGCACCGCCGCCTTGAGGATCTCGCCGATCGACACCTCCGCGATGCGCAGGTTGCCGTGGTCGTCCCGCTCCACGTCCTTGAGGCCCTCGAGGTCGTTCGGGTCCAGGCCCTCGACCACGCCCTCGGCGATCACCGCGACGCCGTGGCGGTTGCCCTCGGCGATCCGCTTGATGATCGAGCCCACCAGCGTGTCCACGATCGCCTTGAACTTCACGTTCCGGAACCCGAACTCCTCCGGGATCAGCGTCAGCGTGGCGCCCGCGGACTTCCCGATGCCGAGCGCGAGGTGCCCGGTCTTCCGGCCCATCGTGATGATGAAGTACCAGCGCGACGTCGCGTGCGCGTCCACCATCAGGTTCTTCACGATCTCGGCGCCGTAGTGGCGCGCGGTCGGAAAGCCGAAGGTGTCGATGTCGGGCGGCAGGTCGAGGTCGTTGTCGATCGTCTTGGGGACGTGCACGACCTGGATCCGGCCCTCGGCCTTCTGCTCGAGGCGCATCGCGGAGTACGCGGTGTCGTCGCCGCCGATCGTGATCAGCTGCGACACGTTCATCCGCAGCAGCGAGGTGACGGTGTTCTCGAGCAGCTTCGGGTCGGTGGTCGGGTTGGCGCGGGCGATGCCGATGATGGAGCCGCCGCGGAAGTGGATCCGGCTCACCGTCTCGATGGTGAGCGGCACCACGTGCTCGATGTTGCCCTGCATGATCCACTCGAAGCCGTCCTGGATGCCGATGACGTCGACGCCTTCCAGGACGCCGCGGATCGTGGCGGCGCCGATCACGCTGTTGATGCCCGGGGCGGGACCGCCTCCCACCAGGATCGCGAACTTGTGACGCGTGGTCATGTCCTACCTCCAACATCGTATCTATCCGGACGGCCGGACCCGGCGCAATCCGCAATGCACCGTACGCCGCGCCGGCCCTGACGGTCCCGCATCGAGCGTGCCGGGGCGCCGGGAGCCCGCCGCGCCGCCTACTTCAGGAGCGGCCGGCCGGGCGGGGAGAGCGCCGGGCCTCGCGGGATCAGCTCGCGCGTCAGTGCCGCGACCCGCTCGATCAGGTCCTCGAGCTGCCGCTGGCGGCGTCGCGCGGTGTAGTGGTATGCGCTCCGGCTCACCGCGAAGACACCGGCCAGCCAGAACGGCAAGGCGACGACAGCCGACGCGACCC
>DASPTN010000127.1:0-3319 GCA_035623395.1 Gemmatimonadales bacterium
CTCCCGAAGCGCGTGCGCTCCCGTGCCACGGCCGCCGGTTCGGGCTCGGGCGCCAGGTCGGCGGGCACGAAGAGCGGATGAAACGCCTCGACCACCTCGCCGCGGACGCCGAGCCGCTCCAGCTCTCGCCGCTGCTGCGGGGCATGCGTCACGAGGACGTCGGCCTTGCCGAGCACGCGACGGGCGAGCGTCGCCGCGAACGGTACGCGCTCGTGCGGAAGGACGTTGTGACAGATGACGATCCGGCGCATCCGCCCTTCCGCCGCCCGCAGGAGCCGCGCGTACGGCGGCGCCATGACCGGGTGGACCCAGGGCAGGACGAGCGCCTCGGCCCCGTACTCCTCGGCGCGTGCGAGCGCCGACCACCACGTTCGCGGGTCGGCCCAGTCCAGCAGGAACTCAGCCGGCTCGACGCGAACGGGTCGCGACCGCTCGTCGCGGACGGAGCCGCGGTACAGCAGCGGCGGATACGGGCGGGTCCAGGAGAGGAACTCGACGTCCGCACGGCGGCGGAGCGCATGCACCATCGCGGCGTTGAACTGCGCAGCCCCGACCGTGAGGGGATGCGTCGGTGCGATCACGCAGAACCGCCGGCGCGCGGGTGAGAACGCCGTTGCCGCAGCGGCCGTCGTCATCCTCAGGACTCGGCATCGCCCAGCTCGAGCCTCCGAATCGCGTACAGCGCATCCTCGAGCAGCCGCTGCGACGTGTCGATGCCGGACGCGAGCATCGCCGAGACGAAGAGGCCGACCGCCACGACCCACAGGACCACCGACGCGAGCAGGGCGGGAAGGTGGCGGCCTGCGCCGCCCGTCTGGTAGCGCCAGAGGAACAGCCCGGTGATCGCGATCGCGAACAGCGCGGTGAACGCGGCCAGCCGTGTGAGCAACGCAGGCAGTCGCCGGCGGATCAGGCTCGCGGCCGCCTGTCCTCCCGTCCGCTGGATGTAGCGCCTGAGCGAGTGCGTCATGCGCGACTCGCCGACGAGCCGCGGCCGAACCGGCACGGGCACCTCTGCCACCGTCAGCCGCTTTCGCGCCGCGTCGATGATCGTCTCGACGGTGTACGTGAACTCGGAGAGAACGCTCAGCCGCAGGAGAGCCTCCCGGGAGAAGGCGCGGTAGCCCGACGTCGCGTCGGTGATGGGCATGCCGAGCGCGCGTCCCGTCACCCAGGAGCCGACGCGGTTGCCGTGCCGGCGAAACGGGGTCATCTCGCTCGTCGGCACCGAGAGCGGACGGACGCCGAGGACGATGTCGGCCTCGCCGGCGACGATCGGCGCGATCAACCTCGGGATCGCCTCGGGGTCGTGCTGCCCGTCGGCGTCGAGGTTGACGATGACGGACGCTCCGCGGCGAAGCGCCTCGTGGACTCCGGCCTTGAACGCCTCCACGAGCCCTCGCGGCCGGGGATGGACGCAGATCGCGTCCACCCCGGCGGCGATCGCCCGCTGCTGCGTGCGGTCGCTCGACCCGTCGTCCACGAGGATCACATCGACGGCGCCGACGCCGTCCATGCACCTCGGCACCGCCCCGATCACCTCGCCGACGGTCGCCTCCTCGTTCAGGGCGGGGATGACGACGGCCACCTTGAGGAGCGGCGCCGGGTTCAGCGTCAGGCGCGCGGGAGGCGCGCTGCTGTAGAGCTCGACTGCGGCCATGGCTCTCTCGGGCCGCTATTTCTTGTGCCCGGGCGGGCCGTGGTGATCCCCGCCACCTCCGTGGTCTCCGCCACCGCCGTGGTCGCCCCCACCGCCGTGGTTGTCGCCGCCGCCGTGGTTGTCGCCGCCGCCGTGGTGATCGTCGGGCGGACACAGCGGCCACCGATGATGATCGGTGCAGACGGGCGGCGGCGTCACGCTCGGCCGCCCGTGGCTCTGGCGTCCCAATGTGCCCGACTCCGCGTATCCCGCCGCGGCGAGCACGAGCGCAGCCGCTCCCGCGACAGCGAAAGGCTGCTTCAACGTGAACCTCATGCGACTCTCCCCTCGAAGACGTACCTGCCCGTGGAGAGGCCGCTCTCCCCGCGTAACAGAGATCGCCCCAGGCGCGCCGCCGCGGGATCCCTGCCGCGAGGGATCCCCGGCGGTTCTTACGCTTCGCGGGGTATCGAAGAGCTCAGGACTTCGGCTTGCGTCCGAGCAACCGGGCGAAGTTGACGGCGTACCCCCAGCCGGTCACCTTCGGCGTGAACAGGCGCCGGTCGTCCGGGTTCCACCAACGCTCCTTCGTCCGGGCGAGCGTCGGTCGCCGCCAGTCGTACGGCACCCCGAGGAACTTCCCGGTTCTCGGCGCCTTCGTGGTTGGAGACATGAGTGGAGCGTACCGGGATCGAACCGGCGACCTCCGGCTTGCAGAGCGCGCCAGACGTGGAGACCGTGCCCCCGAACAAGAACGGAGCCGCGACCGGCAGGACTGATCGGGAGGCGCGGTGGCCGCGCTCATAGTAGGACGCGAGGTGCTCGAACGCGACGGATGGCGTGGCGGAGAACGGCCACCATAATGAGACACATGATCAGGCTCGTCCTATCGATCGCCGCAGTCGCCCTCGGTGGCGCCGCCTCACCTGCCGCCGCGACCACGTCGCACCCGGCCACGCTCGTTCGCGGTGCTGCGCCCGCGGCCACTATCACGTTGGTCAACCCCAAACACGGCAGCCGGGTTCCAAGGTCGCAACGCTCACCCGATTTCAGCTGGCGCATGGGCGGAGCCGATGCTCCAACGACCGGGATCCTCGAACTCGATGTCTCAACCGATCCAACATTCGGATCGGGCCAAGCCGTCCAAACCCTGTCGTGCAGCGACGGATGCCCCACGCACTACCAGTGGAACTCCTCCTACTGGTACCTGGAAAGCGACGGGTGCACCTACACCCCGCCACAAGGCGGACCATGCTCAGACGGCACAAGTTCAAGCCGAGTCTTCTACTGGCGCGTTTCCATTCGCACGCCCTCCGGCACCGTCGCCAGTCCAACAGGCAGCTTCCACGTCTTCCGTCCTAAGGACACCACTCCACCCTTCGTTGCCGTCCAGGCCGGCGGAGCGCACCGGGGTGCGTATGCCCTCTTCAAGTTCACCGCAGCCGATGAAACCGGACCGACCCGCGAAATCATCACACTCTCCGCCCACAACCAACTCGTATTCCAAGTGAGCTACGGCTGGCATGTCCTCCCCGGCGGCAATGCCTATTACTCGGGCCTGAATGCGCAACTCTCCTCGACCGTTCAGCCTGGCACCTACACGTGGTGCCTGACAGCCTTCGACCAGGCCGGAAACCACACGAAGCGCTGCGCCGCTTACATCATCACCCCGTAAACCGC
>DASPTN010000128.1:0-6344 GCA_035623395.1 Gemmatimonadales bacterium
GCGGTCACCGAGCGCGCCCCCAGGCGCCTGAGCGCGGCGAGCCGGTGATGGCCGTTCGGCGTCCAGTAACCGCCGGCGTCCGCCCGCACGGCGACGATGGGATCGAGATAGCGGCCGAGCCGGTCGATGGCGCTGGTGAGCCGCGCCACGTGCGTGTCGGACAGGTCGCGCTGGTAGGGCGTGGGCTCGACCTTCGCGACCGGCAGACCCGCCAGCACCTGCCAGTGCCCCCCGAGCGGATCGCGGAACACGGCCAGGACGGCGCCGCCGTCCCGGCGGATCGCGTCCGCGAGCGCCGCGGCCGCCGCGCCCGGCGCGCCGGCGGCCAGCTCGTCCGCGGCGATGCCGCGCGAGTCGGGCTCGGCCGCCTTCCGCCTCCGCCGCGTGCCCGTGGCGGGCTTGTCCTTCTTCGGCTTCCGCTCCGCCATGCGATCCTCCTCCGCGTCGTCGTCGCGCCCGCGCCGATGACACGGCCGCGGTGTCAGCACATAATACAGGCCCCGCGCGGCCGCGCCAGCGTGCCGCCGGGGGCCGGTGAGAGGAGCGAGCACGTGAGCGAGGCGTCCATCCCGAGCGTGCCGGCCGCCGGCTCCGCGGCGGAGCCTGCGGTGCTGGCGGCCGAGGGCCTTCGCAAGGCCTACGGGGCGGTGATCGCGGTGGACGGGATCAGCTTCCGCGTCCGCCGCGGCGAGATCGTCGGGCTGCTCGGGCCGAACGGCGCCGGCAAGACCACCACCATCAACATGGTGCTCGGCGTGCTCGCGCCCGACGCGGGCCGCGTCACGGTCGAGGGGCTCGATCTCGCGGCCCACCGCACCGCGGTGCTGGAGCGCATCAACTTCGCGGCGGTGTACTCCCCGCTCCCCGGCAACCTCACCGTGGCGCAGAACCTCCGCGTCTTCGGGATGATCTACGGCGTCGCGCGGCTCTCCGAGCGGATCGCGGAGCTGCTCGAGCAGTACGACCTGGTGCGGTTCCGGGACACCAAGAGCGGGGTCCTCTCCTCCGGCGAGCAGACGCGGCTCTCGCTCGCCAAGGCGATGCTCAACCGGCCGCGGCTGCTGCTGCTCGACGAGCCCACCGCGTCGCTCGATCCCGCCACCGCGCGCGACATGCGCGAGCGGATCCGGCGCTTCGCGACCGCGGGCACCGGCGGCGCGCTGTGGACCTCGCACAACATGCACGAGGTGGTGGAGGTGTGCGACCGGGTGCTGTTCCTGTCGCGGGGGCGGATCCTGCTCGAGGGCGATCCCCGCGCGCTGCCCGCCGAGCACGGCAAGGCGGACCTCGAGGAGCTGTTCATCACCGTGGCCCGCGAGCCGCTGTCGCTGGAGCGGTCGTGAGCCCGGTGCGCCCGCGCCGCGTGGCCGCCGTCGTGCTGCGGCACTTCTACCTCATCCGCGGAAGCCTGTCGCGGGTGTTCCCCCTGTTCGTGTGGGTCGGCATCGACATGGTGCTGTGGGGGTTCATCAGCCGCTACCTCGCGGCGGCCGGCGGCTTCCGGTTCAGCCTGGTGACGGCGCTGCTCGGCGCCGTGCTGCTGTGGGACTTCCAGGCGCGGGTGATGCAGGGCGTCACGATGGCCTTCTTCGAGGACGTGTGGTCGCGGAACTTCCTCAACGTGTTCGCGTCGCCGCTGCGGCTGTCGGAGTACCTCGGCGGACTGGTGCTGTCGAGCATCGCCACCAGCGCGGTCGGGCTGGCGGTGATGCTGGTGGTGGCCGTGGCCGCCTTCGGCCTGTCGTACGCGGCCTACGGCGTCCTGCTCGCCGCGTTCCTGCTGGTGCTGTTCCTGTTCGGCATCGCGCTCGGCATCGTGGGCAGCGCGGTGGTGCTGCGGCTCGGGCCGGCCGCCGAGTGGTTCATCTGGCCCATCCCGGCGGTCCTCTCGCCGTTCGCCTGCGTGTTCTACCCGCTCGCCACGCTGCCCGGATGGATGCGGCCGGTCGCGCGGGTGCTGCCGCCGTCGTACGTCTTCGAGGGAATGCGGGCGATCCTCGCCGGCGTCCCGGCCCCGGCGGCCGGGCTCGCGGCGGGCGCCGCGCTCGCCGCGGTCGACGTGCTCCTCGCCTGCTGGCTGTTCCGCGGCGTGCACCGCTACGCGGTGCGCACCGGCCTGATCGCCCGCTACGCGGCCGAGAGCGTCAGCTGAGGCGATCCCCGGGCGCTTGACGCGCGGCCGGGGAATAGTTAGAAATTCATCAATACACGTCACCACGTTGGCACGCATGGACGACGCGAGTCTGGTCCGGGTGCTGCGCGCCCTGGCCGACCCCAAGCGGTTCCGGATGGTGCGCGAGCTGGCGGAAGCGGGCGAGCTGTGCTGCGGGGAGCTGGGCCAGCGGTTCGCGGTCTCCCAGCCCACCGTGTCCCACCACCTGAAACTGCTGGCCGAGGCGGGCGTACTGAGGGTGCGCCACGACGGACAGCACCACTTCATCTCGGTCAACCGCGGGCTGGTGGACGAGGTCGCGGCCCTGCTGCCCGCCCGGGTGCGGGCGGAGCGGCGGGGCGTGTCCGGCCGCGGCCGGTCCGGCGTGCGGGGAACACGCGGCCGGGTGGGCGGTACTCCGCACGTCCGGATCCCCAAGCAATGAGTGGATGGTGTCGATTCCGGCCCCCGCCGGTCGTCGAACCGGCGAGGGCGCGCGGCGAAGCGTCCCGAGCGGCAGCGAAGCGGATGGAAGTCCTGTCTGGAGGCTCTGTGAGTCAGCGGCTCGAAGGTAGGTATGCGGGTGTTCGCTCCGCCGCGCTGGCGGCGGCGGTCCTGGTCGTGGGCGCGTGCCGCGGCGGCGGCGGCGGGTTCGGCGGGTTCCCGCCCGCCGAGGTGGCGGTGGTGGCGGTGGCGCCGCAGACCGTGGCCCAGACGTTCGAGTTCCCCGGCCAGGTCGAGCCGTATCGCCGGGTCGAGGTGCGCGCGCGGGTCGAGGGCATCATCGAGGAGCGGCCGTTCACCGAGGGCGCGATGGTCAAGCCGGGCCAGCTGCTGTACCGGCTGGACAAGGTCCGCTACGAGGCGGCCTACCGCGCGGCGCAGGCCCGGTTCCAGAACGCGAAGCAGATCCTCGACCGGCTCGAGCCGCTGCTGGCGCAGCGCGCCGTCGCGCAGCAGGACGTGGACAACGCGCGCACCGAGTTCACCGCGGCCCAGGCGGCGCTCGACCAGGCCAGGAAGGACCTCGACGACACCGACGTGAAGGCCGAGATCGAGGGCCGCGTCGGACGCACCAACCTCGAGGTCGGGGCGCGCGTCACGGGACCGGCGGACCTGCTGACGACCATCGACCGGCTCGATCCGGTGTACGTCACCTTCCAGCCCAGCTCGCAGCAGCTGCTCGAGTGGCGGGAGAACCCGCGCTGGCGCGACCTCGTCGAGCCGGGGAGCCGGCTCACGGTGCAGGTGGTGCTGCCGGACGGGACGCTGCTGCCGCGCACCGGCCGGCTCGACTTCGTGGCGCCGTCGCTCGACGCGGCCACCGGCACGCAGGAGTTCCGCGCCACCTTCCAGAACGCGGACCGGCTGCTGATGCCGGGCCAGTTCGTGCGGGTGCGGCTGGCGGGCTTCGCGCGGGACAGCGCCATCGCCGTGCCGCAGCGGGCGGTGCAGACCGGGCTGGGCCGGCAGTTCGTCTACGTCGTCGGGGCGGGCGACACGGTGCAGATGCGCGACGTGCAGACCGGCGCGTGGGCGGGCGACCAGTGGATCATCAACCGCGGCCTCGCGACCGGCGACCGCGTGATCGTGGACGGGATCCAGAAGGTGGCGCCGGGCCGGCCGGTGAAGCCGGTGCCGCTCGCCGACAGCTCCGCGGTCGCCGGGACGCCGGCGCCGGCAGCGAAGCGCCCGGGGGCCGGGACGAGGACGGGAGCGCCGCGATGACCGGGGCGCCGGAGAACGACGGCAACGGGCAGCAGGTCAGCTACTACTTCATCCGCCGGCCGGTGCTGGCCGGCGTGGTCTCGATGATCATCACCCTGATGGGCATCCTGGCGATCCGCCTGCTGCCCATCTCGCGTTACCCGCAGATCTCGCCGCCGGCGATCCAGGTGGTGGCCGTCTATCCCGGCGCGACGGCGCAGGACGTGGCGGAGGCCGTCGCGGCCCCGATCGAGCAGCAGCTCTCGGGACTGCAGGGGATGCTCTACTACACGTCGGCCAACGCCAGCGACGGGACGATGAGCCTGTCGATCTACTTCGACGTGAACCGCAACCAGGACCTGGCGGCGGTGGACGTGCAGAACGCGGTCCAGCTCGCCTCGCCGCAGCTGCCGGCGGCGGTCCGCCAGCTCGGCATCTCGATCATCAAGGCCAACTCCGACATCCTCGGGGTCGTGGGCCTGAGCTCGAGCGACCCGCGCTACGACGCGGCGTACCTGACCAACTACATGAAGCTGTACGTCGAGGACGACCTGAAGAGCGTGCAGGGCATCGGCAACGCCACCACGTTCGGCGGGCTGCAGTTCTCGATGCTGATCCAGCTCGACCCGGACAAGATGGCGCAGCTCGGCGTCACGGTGAACGACGTCGCCGACGCGGTGCGCGAGCAGAACGCCACCAACCCGGCGGGCCGGCTGGGCGGCGAGCCGGCGCCCCCCGGCACCGATCTCACCATCCCGGTCACGACCATCGGGCGGCTCCAGACCCCCGACGAGTTCAACGACATCGTGGTGCGGGCGCTGCCGGACGGCTCCGAGATCCGGATCCGCGACGTCGGGCGGGCGGTGCTGGGCTCGCAGAACTACGATTTCGAGGGCCGGCTCAACGGCAAGCCGACCGCGCTGTGCCTGCTGTACCTGCGGCCCGGCGCCAACGCGCTGCGGGCCCGCGACGCCGTCGTCAAGCGGCTCGGCGTGCTGCAGAAGAACCTGCCCCCGGGCGTGTCGATCAGCATCCCGTTCGACACCACGCCGTTCGTCACCGTGTCCATCCACGAGGTGGTGGTCACGCTGGTGGAGGCGCTGCTGCTGGTGGCGCTGGTGGTGTTCGTGTTCCTGCAGAGCTGGCGCGCGACGCTGATCCCGATGCTGGCGGTGCCGGTGAGCGTGATCGGTACCTTCCTCGGCCTCGAGGCGCTGGGGCTGTCGATCAACGTGCTCACCCTGTTCGCGCTGGTGCTCGCCATCGGCATCGTGGTGGACGACGCCATCGTGGTCATCGAGAACGTCGAGCGGATCATGGCCACCGAGGGCCTCCCGCCGCGGCTGGCCGCGGACCGGGGCATCCAGCAGGTCGCGCCCGCCCTGGTCGCGATCGTGCTGTCCCTCACGGCCGTGTTCGTGCCGGTGGCGTTCACCGGCGGCGTCACCGGCGCGCTGTTCCGGCAGTTCGCCATCACCATCGCCATCGCGGTGGTGCTGTCGGGCGTGGTGGCCCTGACCCTCACCCCGGCGCTGTGCGCCTGGCTGCTCACGGAGGCCAGCGAGTCCCACACCACCGGGCCGTTCGGCGCGTTCAACCGGCTGTTCGAGGCCGGGCGAGGCAACTACGTGCGGAACGTGGAGCGGGTGCTGCGCCGGCCCAGGGCCGGCTTCGCGGCGTTCGCCGTGGTGATCGCGCTCGCAGTGGTGCTGTGGCGCCACGTGCCGTCGTCGTTCATTCCCACCGAGGACAAGGGCTACTTCGCGGTCGCGCTCCAGCTGCCCGACGGCTCGTCGCTGCAGCGCACCAAGGCGGTGGTGCAGCGGGTCGAGGGCTTCCTGCGGCAGGAGCCGGCCGTCCGGAACATCGTCGCCCTGGCGGGCCTCGACATCCTCAGCCGCTCGAGCCAGACCAACAGCGCCGTGATCTTCGTGAACGTGGCCCCGTGGGACGAGCGGGGGAAGAAGGACGCGCTCGACGCCATCACCCAGCGCCTGTCGTTCCGGCTGTTCGGGATGAAGGACGCCATCGGCTTCGCCTTCAACCTGCCGGAGATCCCGGGCCTCGGGGCGACGGCGGGCGTGGAGACCAACCTGCAGGACCGCACCGGCCGGCCGGTGAGCCAGTTCGCGGGCGACGTGCAGCAGTTCGTGCAGGCGGCCAACCAGCTGCCGGCCGTGGCCGCGGTGCAGGTGAACTTCCGCGCCAACGTCCCGCAGCTGTTCGTGAACGTGGACCGCGCGGCGGCGAAGGCGCGCGGCGTGCAGCTCGGCGACCTGTTCGGCACCATGCAGGCGCTGCTCTCCACGCTGTACATCAACGACTTCAACCTGTACGGGAAGACCTACCGGGTGCAGGCCGAGGCGGCGGCGCCGTACCGCCAGACGCCGGCGGACATCGGCCGGCTATACGTGCGGGGCGCCAACCGGGCGATGATCCCGCTGTCGGCGCTGACCCACACCGAGTTCCGGGTCGCCCCGACGCT
>DASPTN010000129.1:0-11967 GCA_035623395.1 Gemmatimonadales bacterium
CGTCCACCATCCGCGTGCCCAGGAAGCGCTCGCGCACGGTGCGCTTGCCGCCTTCCCGGAGCCGGTCCGCCAGCGCCGGCTCGGCGAGCAGCCGCTCCAGCCGGGCGGCGAGGTCGGCCGGATCGTCCGGCCGGAAGAGCAGCGCGTTGCGCTCGGCCTCGAGGATCTCGCCGCTGCCTCCGGTGCCCGTGCCGACGACCGCGCACCCCGCGGCCATCGCCTCGAGCTGCACGATGCCGAACGGCTCCGGATAGATCGACGGGAACACCAGCACGTCGTGCCGGCGGTAGAGCGGCAGGAGCTCCTGGCGCTCCACGGGGCCCGCCCAGCGCACCCGCGGGTCGAGCCCCAGCTCCGCGCAGCGCCGCCTCAACCCGGCGGCGTAGTCGGGATGCTCAACGGGGCCGGCGATGGTGAGGCACGGTGCGCTCTCACCCCGCCGGGCGAGCATGCCCAGGGCCTCGACGACCGTGTGCACGCCCTTGGCCTCCCACAGGCGACCGACGAACAGCAGGTTGGGGCCTCCCTCGCCGCGCCGCGCGACCGGCTCCGCCGCGGCGCGCGCGTATTCGCCGAACAGGCCGTAGTAGACCAGCCGCTCCGAGCCGCCCGCCACGAAGCCGCCGCGGTGCAGCAGATCCATCATGAAGCGGGAGCCGTACTCGAGGTGGTCGAACCGCAGCGGCGCCGCCCGCGTCGCCACGCCCCGGAGCCGGGCGAGCCCCGCGAGCGCGGAACGGGCGGCGCGCCGCCAGGCCGCCTCCGGGCGCCGCGAGAACAGGCCGGCCCAGGGATCGAGATCGTCCGGCCTCCGGAACTTGCGCAGCGGCCAGTCGCCGAACACGTAGATCACCGTCGGGACCGCACCGTTCATCAGGCGGACGAGCACCTGATGCGACACGCCGCCCGTGTTCCACAGAAAGACGACGTCCGGCCGGGCCTCGACCAGCAGGCTCTCGAGGGCCGCACGGTCGGCGGCCTGGCGGCGCGCCTCGCCGGCGAAGCCGAGCGGACCCGGCCTCGTGCCCACCCGCGAGCGCAGGCTGCGCGCGACGCGGCGCTCGGCCGGGGCAGCGCGCGGGTCGCCCGCCACGCGGGCGGCGCCCGCCTCGCTCGTCAGCACCCACACGTCGTGACCGCGCTCGGCGAGCGCCTCCGCGATCTCGCGGGCGGCGACCTCGTAGCCGCCGAGGCTCACCGGCGGGTAGAGGTCCGACAGGACGAGAATGCGCATCAGCCGCTCGACCCGGCCGGCGCGAGGTGCCTCAGATCCCTCACCAGCTCGGGCCAGACGGTGCGGCGCCCGAGCAGGTACACCGCGGCCGCGGCCACGATCGCACCCGCGGCGCAGCCGGCGAACAGGGCCGGCCACGGCGCCAGCCGGCCCGCGACCCAGAGGCTCACGGCGAACGCGGCGGCGAGCGCGAGGACGGGCAGCACCACGTTGTCGAGCCACGCCGGGCGCGCGGGCGCCGGCAGCAGCGCGCGCAGCGCCACGATGAGCGGCACCGTGGCGGTGAGGTGCGCGACGGGGATCGCGACGATGCCGAGCGGGCGGGCCAGGGCGAGAGCCAGCGCCACCTCGACGGCCAGGTAGACCAGGATGATGCCGAGTGACCAGAGCGCCGGCCGGACGACGCGGATCGCGGCGTCGAGCGGGATCAGCACCGCGCCGGCCGTCATGTGCAGCGCGAAGATCTGCAGCGCGAGGGTCGCCGGCAGCCAGCGGCCGCCGAAGATCGCCGTGATCACCGGCGTGGCGAGCCCGGCCAGGAGCGCGAGCGGGAAACCGATCAGCAGCGCGTTGTAGCGCACGGCGCGCGCGAGCACGCGCCCGAGGCGCACGGCGTCGTCCTGGATCAGCGCGACCGTCGGGAAGACGACCTGGCCGATGGCGTGCGCGAGGCCGATGCCCACGCGGGTGGTCATGTCGAGGCTCCACCGCAGGTACCCGACGCCCACCGGGCCGAACAGCGGCGTCCCCAGCCAGTTCACCATCCCCGCGTGGAAGCCCGAGACGATGCCGGTGAGGTGGAGCGGCAGGCCGCTCCTGATCACGTCCTTGAGGCGGCCGAGCCGAGGCACCGCGCTGGGACGCACCGGATACCACCGGGCCAGCACGACCAGGCGCCCCGCCTGCGTGAGCGCGGTCGCGGCGACCAGCCCCAGCACGCCGGTGCGCAGGAAGCCCAGGGTGGCGAGGATCGCGATGTAGGCCACCTGCTGCACCAGGTCCAGCACCGCCAGCCGCGCGAAGTCGAGGCGGCGCTGGACGAGGACGTTGGCGCGCAGCGCCGCGGCGCCGAGCAGCGTGGGCAGGTAGAGCAGCGCGACCAGCGGCAGCCACGACCGGGTGCCGCGGACCTCGGCCCCGGCGGCGAAGACGATGACCGGGAACGCCAGCACCGCGATCCACAGCATCAGCGACGAGGCGAGCGACAGCTCCCCGGGTGCGGGGTCGTCCTTCTGCCGCACGAAGGCCTGCGTCAGCCCGAAGTCGCCGACCAGCGCCGGGACCGAGACCACGAAGGCGAGGATGCCGAACCGCCCGAGGTCGGCGGGCGCGTAGAGGCGGGCGATGGTGATGGCGGAGACGAGCCCGAGGGGCAGGGCCAGCACCTGGCGGACGCTCGCCACCGCCGTCATCCGGGCGGCGCGGCGCTCGATCCCGGGGTCAGCCACGCCGAGAGCTGCTCATCGGCCGGCGCGCCCTCCCGAGCGCGACTCGGCCAGCATCCACTCCATCGGGCCGGGGCGCAGCTCCGCGACGGCCAGTTCCCGGGCCAACGGCGGAAGAGAGCGCAGCACCGGGATCCGGTCCGGGCTCCTGGGAGTCGTGCCGACGGTGCGCACGACATGGGTGCGGCGGAACCGATCGAGCAGGGTGCTCGAGATCGCGGGATTCAGGAAGTCGTGCAGCTCCACGATGAGGTCGCAGTCGGCCAGCCGCGCCGCCGCGTCAGCGGTGAAGAGCGTCAGCTCGCACCCCTCGCAATCGCACACGATCAGTCCGCTGCCGCCGGCGCCGAAGCGGATGAGGTCGTCGGTGGACAGCGCCCCTCCCAGCCGTACGCGCTCGTGAACCCCGTTGGCCACGGCCACCTCCCGGCAGGCGGCGAGCGCCTGCGGATCGGTGTCGTGCGCGTGCACCACCGCGTCGGGGAACAGGAGCGCGAGGCCCACGGCGTAGTAGCCCTCGGCGCACCCGATGTCCATCACGCGCGTGTAGGCGCGGCCGTGCAGAAGCTGGAGCCACGGATGGAGCTCGCACTCGTAGCATCCGACGAGCTTCGGGTACAGGGTGCTGCCGAACGAGCGCGCGGCCGGGTATTTCATGCCCCGGAAAGGTCCCGCCTGCACGACGCGCTCGAGCAGCGCCGGCGACGCGGCCAGCGCCGCCTCGGCCTCCTCGGTGGCCCGGAGCCTGCTGCGGCGCAACAGGTCGCCCACGCGTACGAGACGCGAGCCCAGGATCGCCCAGAGCGTCGGTGAGCCCGCCACCGCTCGTGCCACGCGGGCCGCTGTCGTCATGGGTCGGTCACGCGGCGCGGTGCCGTGTGACCCGGAGGGTGAGTAGCCCACGGGCAGTCATCGTAGGCCCTTTTGGCGGATCGCGCCAGAGCGCGCTAGCATTAGCGGCGCATGACCGCGCGCCGCGACGGCTCCCCTCTCCGCGTGGGCATCAACGCCCGGCTGCTGGCCGGCCCCGACCGGCGCGGCTTCAACCGCTACACGGCCGAGCTGGTGCGCGCGCTCGCGGCGTCGGGTCGCGTCGAGCCGGTGCTGTTCTCCGACGCGCCGATCCATCCGGTCCACGGCCTCGACCAGATCCCCCGCGTGCTGCGCTTCGTGCGCCCGCAGGCGCTGTGGCAGCACCGCTGGCTCCCCGGCGCGCTGCGCCGCGAGCACATCGAGCTGTTCCACGCGCCGGCGCACTGGGGCGTCCCGTGGCACTCGCCGTGCCCGGTGGTGGCCACGATCCACGACCTCGCCGACCGGGAGCGCCCCGAGCTCGCGGTGCACGGCGGGCTGCGCGCGGCGGCTCGCCACGAGATGGAGCAGTGGCTGGTGATGCGGAAGACGCGGCGCATCATCGCGGTGTCGGAGTGGACGGCGGCGAGCATCGCGCGGCACCTGGGGGTCGAGCGCGAGCGGATCGCCGTCACGGTCGAGGGCGCGGCGGCAGCCTTCGACGCGGCGCCGGACGCAGAGCGCGTGGCGGCCGTCCGCTCGGAGTTCGACCTCAAGGAGCCCTACTTCCTGTACGTCGGCGGCTTCGACGACCGGAAGAACCTCGGCGCCCTGGTCGAGGCGCTCACCCTCCAGCCGGAGCAGCGGCGCACCCAGGTGGCGCTGGTGGGCGCGGAAGGCGCGGGCTCGGCCGCGCTGCGGCGCCGGGCGATCCGCTCGGGCGTGTCGCCCTGGCTGCGGTTCCTCGGGGGGACGGACGACGCCAAGCTGGCGGCGCTCTACGCCGGCGCGGTGGCGCTGGTCCTGCCGTCGTGGGTGGAGGGCTTCGGGCTGCCGGTCGTGGAGGCGATGCACATGGGGACCCCGTCGGTGATCTCGACGGGGGGCTCGCTGCCGGAGATCGCGGGCGACGCCGGCCTCGCGTTCGCGCCCGACGATCCCGGCGCGCTGGCGGCGGCGATGCGGCGGCTGGTCACGGACCGATCGGTGCGCGAGGGCCTGGCCGCGCGGGCGCGGGAGCGGGCCCCCTTCTACACCTGGCGCCGCGCCGCCGAGCAGACCGTCCGCGTGTACGAGGAGGCGCTCGCCGGCAGCTGACCCTGCCGGTCCGCGGCGCCAGGGCGCCGGCCTCGAGAGCTCGCTGGCGCCGACCCCAGCGCCGCCGGTCGAGAAACCCCCGGCGCCCGAGGAAGGCGGGGTCCCCGCGAAGCAGGGGATGGCCCCTCGGGTGCCGGGGGTTCCGAGACCGGCGACCCTCGGGCTCCAGCCTACAGCACGCCGCCGCGGCGGAACATGCCCACCTCGTCGAACTGGCGCTCGAACAGCGCCCGCACCTCCTCGCGCGAGACGACGGCGACGCCCGCCTTGCCGACCTCGATGCCCGCCGCGTAGTTGGCCAGCTCGGCCGCCTCGAACACCGTCGCGCCCGCCGCCAGCGCCGTGCCGACCCACGCCGTCACCGTGTCGCCGGCTCCCGAGACGTCGTACACCTCGTGGGCGTGCGACGACAGCCGCTCGATGCCCCCGCTCCGCGTGAGCAGGGCCATGCCGTGCGCGCCGAGGGTGAGGAGCAGGTTCTCCACCTCCAGGCGCTCCATCACCGCGGGCAGCGTGTCGGCGTGCTCGATGTCGAGCACCGCGCCGATGGCGGCCTCCAGCTCGCGCCGGTTCGGCTTGAAGACGGTGGCGCCCCTGTAGGAGAAGAACTGCTTGAACTTCGGGTCCACCACCGACGGAATGCCGCGCTGGCGTGCCAGGCGGAGCGTGGTCTCGATGACGGGCGGCGCGAGCGCGCCCTTGTTGTAGTCCTCGAGCAGCACCGCGTCCACGTCGCGCATCGTCTTGGCCAGCCGCTTCTGGAGCAGCTCGAGCGTCGCACCCTCGAGCAGCGCGTCCTCCTCCTCGTCGAAGCGCAGCATCTGCTGCCCGCGCGCGACCACGCGCGTCTTGGAGGTCGTGGGCCGCTCCGGCGTCGTGACGATGCCGTCGTCGCGGATGCCGGCGGCCACCATCTCGGTGCGGAGCTGCTCGCCCCTGCGGTCGTCGCCGACCGTGGCGACGAGGGTGACCTCCGCGCCGATGGCGGCCACGTTCGCGGCGACGTTGGCCGCGCCGCCCAGCGCGTAGCGACGCTCCGCCACGCGCACCACCGGCACCGGGGCCTCGGGCGAGATGCGCTCGACGTCGCCGATCAGGTAGATGTCGAGCATCGCGTCGCCCACGACGACGATGCGGCGATGCGGCATGGCCTCGAGCAGCGCGTTGAGCCGGTCGCGCGCGATCACGCTTGGTCCTCCAGCAGGTCCGCCACGGCGGTGGCGATGGCGAGGCAACAGGTTAGCCCCGGCGACTCGATGCCCACAAGGTTGATCCAGCCCGGAAAGCCGCGCGCCGACTCCTCGGCGATCACGAAGTCCCGGAACGGCTCGCCCGGTCCCTGGAGCTTGGGCCGGATGCCCGCCAGGTCGGGCGAGAGGTCCTCCGGCTCGAGGCCTTCGAGGTAGCGGGAGGCGGCGGCGTGGAACTTGTCCCGCAGGCCGGTCGAGACGGCGTAGTCCTGCACGCGCCCGGGCAGGTACTCGGCGTCCGGCCCCAGCCGGACGCCGCCCGCGAGGTCCAGGGTGACGTGGATGCCGAGGTGGGACAGGCGCGGCGTCGGGTAGACGAGGTGCCTGGCCAGGTGCGCCTTGCGCGGGTGGACCCGGAAGTAGTGTCCGCGGGCGAAGTGGAGAGCGTAGCCGGCGGCTCGCGCGTCCAGGCCCGGGTAGGCGGCGACGAGGTCGGCGTCGAGGCCGGCGGCGTTGACGACGGTCCGCGCCTCGATCCGCGTCGTCTCGCCGTCGCTGCGCGCGGTCACGCCGAAGCCTCCCCCGCGCAGCGGGTCGGCCCCGACCACCTCGTGGCGCCAGGCCGCGGTGCCGCCGCGGCCTTCCGCGTCGGCCAGCAGGCTGGCCATCAGCTGGTGCGAATCCACGATGCCGGTGTCGGGCGACCACAGGCCCCGCGTCGCGCGCACGTGCGGCTCGAGGGCGCGCACGTCCGCGGCCGACAGCGGGCGCAGCGACGAGACGCCGTTGGCCTCGGCCTGGCGGAGGATCTCGTCGAGCCGCGGCTCCTCGTCGGCCGTGGAGGCGACGATCAGCTTGCCGATGCGGGCGTGCGGGATGCCGTGCTCCGCGCACCAGGCGTACAGCCGGCGGCTCCCCGCGACGCACAGCCGCGCCTTCAGGCTCCCCGCCGGATAGTAGATGCCGGCGTGGATGACTTCGCTGTTGCGGCTGCTGGTCTCGACGCCGAACCGCTCATGACGCTCGATGATCACGACGTCGCGGCCGCGCGCGGCGAGCTCGCGCGCGCAGGCCAGCCCCACGACCCCCGCCCCGATGACGACGGCGTCAGCGTCCAACGGCCGCCACCCGGCTCAGTCCTTCCACCGCACGGCGCCGGTGAAGCGGCGGCGGATCTCCGCCTTGAGGCGCCACACCCACCGGTCGCCCCGGGCGCCCGGCACGTGGTTCGCGTTCGTGACGAAGTGCCGGCCCACGTCGGCGCTGAGGTTGATGCCGTAGACCGGCGTCCAGCTCGCCTGCGCCGCGACGCGCAGGGTGCGCTCGACCACGCCGGTGAGGAAGACCAGCGAATCGGCGAAGGCCGTGGAGTCGGGATACTGGAGCCGGAAGTCGCCCTGGCCCTGCCGGATGTAGGTCAGCTCGCCGCTCAGCAGGGCACGCGGCGCCGGGGCCGTCGTGGCGCGGAAGGTCAACTGGTCGTAGTCGGAGTGGTTGCGCGCCAGCCCCACGCTGTCGATCGAGTACTGCTCCTGGTTGGAGGACGTGCGGTAGTCGAGCGCGTCCACCCGGGTGTAGAACGCGGACCAGCTCACCAGGCCGCGCAGGGCGCCACCGGTGAGCGAAAAGGTGTAGCCCAGCTCCTCGGGCTTCTTGTTGTACTGGCTCCCGCCCCGGTCCACCTGGATGTCGTCGGCGTACAGCTGCGCGGCGAGCCTCAGGCTCGGCCGCCGCACCAGCCACGAGAAGTCGGCCGCCACCAGCGTGTTGCCGGTGGGCTTGTTCTGGTACTGCTCGAGCAGCCAGAAGCTCAGCGGATTCAGATACCACGGCTCGAACCAGCGGGTGGTGCCGTTGGCGTCGGCGTAGAGCATCGCCTCCGAGAGCGAGAACGCGATGCGATCGGAAGGGACGACCACCAGTCGGTGCACCGACAGGAACCGGTGGGCGGGGGTCGTGCTCCCCCACGGGTCCAGGTCGTTGAGCTGCGTCGCCACCATCTCGAGCCGCAGGCGCGCCGGTCCCAGCCGGAGGAAGAGGTGGTCGTAGGCGTACGGCGCCGTCGAGAGGAGCAGGCCCTCGACTTCCGGCGGCCCCCAGTTGCGGCTCACGGAGCCGAACGCCACCTCCAGGTACTTCCACGCGGCGATCAGGTAGTCGTCGCTGCGGCCGGCGACGAACCGGTCCTTCTTGCCGATGTACTCCGGGTCGTACTTGAGCCGGTTGTCGAAGTACGGGTGCACGTACAGACCCAGGTGCGGCATTTCCAGCGACGCGGCGAGATCGCCGGCAGGGAACACGCGGGCGGTGTCGCCCGCGGGGCGGACGGTCCAGCGGCTCGCGTCCGAGGCGCCCTGGAGCGCGAGCCCGCCGTCCAGCTTCCAGCGCACGGTGTCCTGGCGCTCCTCCAGCTCGCCGGCGAGGAGCCGGAGCTGGCTCCTCACGGGCGCCGGCAGGCCGGCCGTGTCCGCCCGGGCCACCGCGCGGGCGACGTCGGCGCGCTTCAGCGGCCGGGTGAGGCCGTCGAGCCCCTGGAGCACGCCGGCGCGGATCAGGTGCTCCACGAACGGCGTCGCCCAGGAGTCGAGCGGCAGGTACAGGGTGCTCTCGATGCCGTGCTCGGACTCGGCGGCGGCCGCCGGCGGCGTCTTGGCGTCGAGGCCTCGCGCGGGGCGCGCACGCGCGGTGTCTGCCGGCGCCGACACGACCGGCGGCGTCTTGGGCTCGATGCCCCGCGGGCGGGCCAGGGCCGCGGAGTCGGACGGGGCGGCCGGGTGCAGGGTGTCGTTCTGGGCCGCGAGCGGGGCGGCGACGGTGACGACGAGCAGCGCGGCGATGCCGAGAGATCGCATGCGGCGAATATAGCGAACGGCCTGGGGCTTGGGGCTGCCCCTAACCCTCGGTCGCCGGGCCCCGTATTTCTCCCCGCGTGCGACTCCGTCCGTCGCCCGTCCTCGTGATGCTGATTGCGGTGCTCGCGATGTCGTGGGCCGCGCCGCTCATCCGGCTGGCCGGGGCGCCGCCGCTGGCGATCGCCGCGTGGCGGCTCAGCTTCGCCTCGCTGCTCCTGGCGCCGGCATTCGCCGTCTCCTCGAGCCGCGCCGAGTGGTCGCGGCTCGATCGCGCAGGGCGTCGCATCGCCGTCCTCGCCGGAGTGCTGCTGGCGCTGCACTTCGCCTCGTGGATCACGTCGCTGCGGCTCACCAGCGTCGCCGCGTCGGCCGTGCTGGTGTCGCTGTCGCCGGTGTTCGCGTGGGGCTTCTCGCGCGTCTTCCTCGACGAGCGGCCGGGACGCCGCCAGGCGGCGGGCATCGTGCTCGCCGTCGTCGGCGCCGTGGTGATCGCGACGGGCGACTACCGCGCCGGAGGGCACGGCGCGCTCCTGGGCGACCTCCTGGCCCTGGCGGGCGCGGTGTGCGGGGGGGCGTACTTCGTCATCGGACGGCGGCTGCGCGCGGGTCTGGGCCTGGTCGCCTACATCACGCCCGTGTACGCCGTCGCCGCCGCGGTCCTGCTGGCGTGGGCCGGGCTCAGGGGCCAGGCCTTCGTGGCGTATCGCGCGGCCGACTGGGCGATCTTCGCGGCGCTCGCGGCCGGGCCCATGCTGATCGGTCACGGCGGCCTCAACTACGCCCTGCGCTACCTGCCGGCCTACACCGTGAACGTCGCGGCGCTCGGCGAGCCCGTCGGCGCCACGCTGATCGCGTGGCTGCTGCCGTCCATCGCCGAGCCGCCCGGCGCGAGCGCCCTCGTGGGCGGCGCGCTCGCCCTCGCGGGGATCACCCTGGCGCTCGCCCGCATGGGCGGCGCCGGGGCGGAGCGCGCGTCCTCCCGTTAGCTTTCGTCACCGATGACCTCGACGATCGAAACGGTCCGGGGCCGGACCGTCGAGTCGCGCCACCAGGTCTCCGCGGCCGTGGTCGGCGCGGACGGCGCGCTGGTGTCCTCGACCGGCGACCCGGACCTGGTGACCTACTGGCGCTCGTGCGCCAAGCCCATCCAGGTGCTCCCGCTGCTCACCGAGGGCGCGGCGGACGCGCTCGGCGTCGACGACGCGGAGATCGCCGTCGCGTGCGCCTCGCACAACGGGGAGCCCCGCCATCTCGAGGTCGTCGAGGGCCTGCTGCGCAAGGCCGGGTGCGGGGAGGGCGACCTGGCCTGCGGGCCGCACCCGTCGCTGTCGCCGGCGGTGGCCCGCGACATGGCGGCGCGGGGCGAGAAGCCGCGGCGCATCCACAGCAACTGCTCGGGCAAGCACGCCGGCATGCTCGCGCTGGCGCGGCATCGCGGCTGGCCCACCCTGGACTACCGCAAGCCGGAGCACGCCGTGCAGCGCCGCGTGCTCCGGGAGGTCGCGCTGTGGACGGGCCTGCCCGAGGCCCGTCTGGGGCAGGGCACGGACGGCTGCGGCGTGGTGTCCTTCGCGCTGCCGCTCCGGAACATGGCGCTGGCGTACGCGAGGCTGGGATCGTGCGCCGACTCCCGTGGTGGCGGACCGTGGGTTGCAGGTGGCGGAGGGGTGTCGTCCGCCACGCACGACCCGCAACCCGACGACCGCTCGGACGCCGCTCGGAGGGTCATCAACGCCATCACCGCCGACCCGTTCCTCATCGCCGGCACCGGCCGGCTCTGCACCGAGGTCGCGGCGGGCTCCGGCGGCCGCGTGCTCGCCAAGATCGGTGCGGGCGGCGTCTACTGCGCGCTGGTTCCGGAGGCGAGGCTGGGTCTCGCGCTCAAGGTCGAGGACGGCGACGACGAGAGCGCGCGCGTCGCACTGCTGGCGGTCCTGGACGCGCTGGTGCCCGGCGTCGTGCGCGTCCCGGAGTCCTTCCGCTCCCCGGTGCACAGGAACACCTTGGGGGAGGAGGTCGGACACGTCGTCGCACGCATTTCCCTCGAGCGGGGAGGGCGCTGATGGGCAGCGTGACGCGCCGGCCGGCAAAGGCGCCGGGCCGCGACGGAACGGTCCCGGGACGGGCCGTCGGGCAGGTAGCGTGATCACCGTGCTCGATCCCGCGACGCGGGGCCTGGTGCGGGTCGCCCTCGGCGTGGCCCACGACTCGGAAGCGCGGCTCTCCGAGTCGCTGGAGGAGGCGGGACGCGCAGGGACGCCGGCGATCTGGCTCGACGAGCTGCTGATCTCGAGCCTGCTCTACGTCGGCTATCCGCGCGCGCTGGTGGCGCTGGGCGTGTTCCGGCGCCTCGTGCCCGCGGCGGCCGCGGGGGCCGAGCCGGTCGACTACCAGCGCTGGGCCGAGTGGCGTGCCCGCGGCGAGGCGACCTGCCGGGCGGTGTACGGCAAGCACTACGAGCAGCTGCGCGCCAACGTGCGCGCCCTGCATCCGGCGCTGGAGCAGTGGATGATCGTGGACGGCTACGGCAAGACGCTGGGCCGGCCCGGGCTCGATCTCAGGCGCCGCGAGCTGTGCTCGATTGCGATGCTGATCCCGCAGCAGGTGCCGCGCCAGCTGCTGTCGCACCTCCGCGGCGCACTCAACGCCGGAGCGGCGCCCGCCGAGGTGGACGAGGTGCTCGAGATGGCGGCCGCGGCCGGCGTCTTCCCCGAGGTGCTGGCGCTGGCCCGGGAGCTGTGGCGGGAGCTGCGCGACACGCTGCAGCACGACTGACCCGTGTTCATCGACGAGGCCGTGATCGAGGTCGTGGCCGGCGACGGCGGCTCCGGGATGGCCGCGTTCCGGCGTGAGAAGTTCGTGCCCAAGGGCGGACCCTCGGGCGGCGACGGTGGCCGCGGCGGCAGCGTGCACGTCGTGGCGGACCCGCAGCTCTGGACGCTGCTCGACTACACCTACCACACGCGCTGGGTGGCGGAGTCCGGCCAGCATGGCGGGCCGTCGCAGCAGAGCGGGCGCTCGGCCGCCGACCTGGTGCTGCCGGTGCCGCTCGGGACCGAGGTGCGCGACGCGGCGACCGGCGCGCTGCTGGGCGAGGTGGTGCGCCCGGGCGACTCGTTCGTCGTGGCGCGGGGCGG